>JAPLTR010000279.1 GCA_026398065.1 Verrucomicrobiota bacterium
GGCATCGGGGCGCCGCGCGGCGTGGGAGCAGGATGTAACCGAACGGTGACGGGTCCAGCGCGATTGCGGGGAAAAGTTGGGGATTGAGCGGGCGGGGCGGATGACAAAACCTCCGGGGATGCGACGACTATGGCTGTGGGCGGTCCTGTGCGGCGGGTGGGCGGTGTTGACGCCTGCGGCGGAGAGCATCGGCGGGAAGGTGCCGGCGCGCGCGGCGCGGTCGGTGCATCTCCAGTGGAACGCGACGGAGAGCGAGACGTTTTACCTCGAGGCGACGGTCGAGCAGTCCACGGCGGGCAGCTACTTCATGGCCTGCGGGTGGAGCGGCGGTTATTTTGGCATCCAGGAAACGTCCGCCGGAAAAAAGGTCGCGATCTTTTCCGTGTGGGATCCGACGAAGGGCGACGATCCGAAGGCGGTGACGCCGGAGCAGCGCGTCGAGCTGTTGTACGAAGGGGCGGACGTGCGGATCAAACGCTTCGGCGGCGAGGGCACGGGCGGGCAGTGCATGGCGGATTTTCCGTGGAGCGTGGGAGAGAAGCACCGGTTTTTCGTGCGCGCCGAGGCGCAGGGTGAGAAGACGGCGTACTCGGGCTGGATCTACGATGCAAAGGCGGGCGCGTGGCGGCAGCTCGTGACGTTTCGCACGCGTGCGGGCGGAAAACTGCTGCGCGGGCTCTACTCGTTTGTGGAGGATTTCCGGCGGGACACCCGGAGCGTGGACGACGTGCGGCGCGCGCGGTTTTTCAATGCGTGGGCGAAGCCGACGGACGGGGCGTGGCAGGCGGTGACGCAGGCGAAGTTCACCGCGTCGAGGGCGGAGTGGGAGGCAAAGGACAATATCAACGCCGGGCCGGCGGAGGGCGGATTTTTCCTCGCGACGGGTGGGGAGACGAAGCGCGAGATGGAGCTGACGGCGTCGATGAAGGCGGGCGCGGGAGCGACGAAAGCGCCGGGAGATTTGCCGGCGGAGATGTTTACGTCGTCGGCGGGCGCGGCGGCGAAGTGAGCGGTAGGCGAGGCGGAAGCCCTGAAGCGCCCGCGAGCGGGCGGCCTACGGGAGACCGTTTCCGGCGCGGAAATTTCCGACGGCCTCGCTGGTGCGCAGCGCCCGTGAGTAGACGCGGAGACTGGCGAGGGCGGGGGAGATCCGCAGGATGGCGGCGCCGTTGGCTGAGCGCAGGGTGGGGCTGAAGCGGCCCCAGCCGAACTGGCGTTCGTTGCCGCCGTCGCAGAGCACGCCATCGACGACGAAGGTGATGATCTTCGGTCCGCCATCGACGGTGATGACGACGTGATGCGACGCGCCGGGAGCGAGGAGACCGCGGTCGCACTCCCAGTTGGTTTCCTGCCGGCCGTCATGGAGGCTGAGGCGGATCGTGCCGGCGGGGGTGGTGGTGACGAGGAGCCCCTGACCCTCGGGCGTGCGGGTATCGAGGAGGGCGGTGCCGGCGGGAAGGGCTTCGGGTTTCAACCAGAGATCGACGCTGAAACCGGCGCGCATGTCGCGGTCGCCGTGGTCGGGCCGGCGGTTGTCGCGCGTGTGGAAATCCGGGAGGCGCGGCATGGGCACCTCGGGCTTGAGCGCGGAGGGAGCGGCGAGATTGAGAACGAGGTTGGCGGTGGCGACCTGGGCGTGGTCGAACTGATTGAATAATCCGCTGACGAGGGCGGCGGGCAGGTCGTGCACGCGACCGACGTTTTTCTGGGTTTCGGTGAGATAGAATTTTCCGTCCTGCTCAACGAGGTCGGGATAGCTCATGCGGATGAACGGATCGTCGTCGTAGAGGGCGATTTCGGGCTGCGACCAGTGGATGACCTAGCCGCCGGGGCCGTCGCGCTCGACGCCGGCGACGAGCCAGGCAGGGTTGCGGTCATCGTAGGGATTGCCTGAGCGGCCGCTGAGATCGGCGGCCATGCGGGCGATGACGGGGCCGCCGTGGTTGTGAAACCAATACAGGAATTTTCCATTCGAGCAGCGCCAGACGAAGTTGGCGGCGCGCGGGTGCTTGATCCGCCGGCCGCCGGGCGAGTAGCTCGCGTAGGCGGCGGGCGTCCACGTGTGGCCGCCGTCGCGGCTGTAGGCGCTGGACGGCCAGCCGTCGACGGTGCGGTAGACACAGTAGAGCGACCCGTCGCTCAGCACGACGATGCTCTGCTCCTCGGCGACGCGGCCGCCGCCGACGGGCGTGCGCAGGCCGACGGTGCCGTCGGGGAGGGTCTCAAACGCGATCTTCGCGGGGTCGCGTTCGGTGAGGAGGTTGCTGCTCCGCAGAAACGCGCCCTCGGACTGGGCGAAGAAGCCCGCGCCCATCGCGCCGACCTTGTGCAGGACGCAATACGCGGCGTCGCCGCGGACGAGCGGGCGGCCGACGTTCCAGAAGAAACGGAGCTGGCCGCCGTAGATGTTGGTGCGGTCGCAGTCGAACTCGCGGACGGGCACCTCGTAGCGGCGGTCGGACCAGGTGCGGCCGTGGTCGTCGGTGAACTTGAACACATAGTGCCCGAGGGAATCGACACGGGCGTAGACGCCCTTGTCCTCGCGCTTCACCTCGGGCACGCGGTCGGTGTTGTGATTGTAGAAGGCGTAGATGCGGCCGCCGGGGACTTTTAACAGGACGGCGTAGGAGGCCTCGGGGCCGTCGGAGGGCTCGAGGGCGACGGGGGGCGCCCACGTGGCGCCGCGGTCGGTGCTGCGCATCGAGACGACGTGCTGGCCCTTGGCGCCCTCGACGCCGGAGCCGGTGGTGATGACGCAGAGCCACGCGCCGTCGTCGGTCTGCACGATGTAGGGCTGGTCCGCATACCCCTCGCTGGGGATGATCCGGCCGTTGGCGAGGTGGCGCGGGTCGGGGATCGCGGGCGCGGCGACCGGCGCCGAAGCCGAGAACGAGAAGGGGACGAGCGCCAGCGTCAACGCCAGCAGGGAGAGACGGGACCGGCGCATGCGGAGAAAGGCCAGGGAAGCGAAGAGTGAGGCGTGGCTCAGGCCACGAAGGAGTAGTCGTAGGGGGCGCGGAGTTCGCGCTGGACGTAGGCATTGGCCTCGCGGGCATGGTCGCCGGTGAATTTCTCCTGCTGGGCGTCCCACGTGAGCGTATGGCCGGAACGGAGCGAGATCGCGCCGAGGTGGCACATGGTCGCGGAGCGATGGCCGGTCTCGACGTCGCAGATCGGAGCCTGGCGCGAACGCACGCAGTCGAAGAAGTTCTGCATGTGGTTCGGGCTGTTGTAGAGGCGAACCGCGTTCTCGGGGAGCGGGGCCTTAAGCAACTCGGGGTCGCTGGCCTTGATGCCGTCGCGGTTGATCCAGATCCAGCCTGCCGTACCCTCGAAACGGATACCGTTGCGCTGGCCGTCGAGCTTCACCTTCGCGCCGTAGATGGAGTCGTCCTTGGTCGTGTGGATGTTGAGCTTGATGCCGCTGGCGTAGGTGTAGACGACCTCGTATTCACTGAAGGCGTCGTAGCCGCCGGGGATGGGCGGGGTGAGGACGCGCGACGAGACCTGGCGGGGGGCGAGCTCGCCGATGGCCCAGTAGGCGATGTCGTTGTGGTGCGCGCCCCAGTCGGTCATCGTGCCGCCGGAATAGTCGTACCAGAAACGGAAATTCCGGTGGCAGCGCTGCGGCACGTACTCGACCTTCGGAGCCTGGCCGAGCCAGAAATCCCAGTTGAGGCCCGCAGGGACTTTCGCGGTGGCGAAGGGGCCTTCGCGGAGGCCGGCGGGCAGCCAGACGTCCGCGGTCTGGAGTTTTCCGAGACGGCCGTTGCGGACCAGTTCGCAGGCCTGGCGGAAACGGGGCGAGCTGCGCTGCTGCGTGCCGGTCTGGAGGATGATGCCGCTGCGCTGCACGGCGCGGACGAGGCGGCGGCCCTCGTCGATGGTGAGCGTGAGGGGCTTTTCGGCGTAGACGTCCTTGCCGGCGCGGGCGGCGCCGAGATTGACGAGCGTATGCCAGTGGTCGGGCGTGCCGTTGATCAGGACGTGGACGTCGTCGCGCTCGAGCACGCGGCGGAAATCGGAATAGATCGCGGGCCGCTTGCCGTCCTTGGTGAGGCGCTCGGCGGCGGCGGCGGCATGGGTCTCGTCCACGTCGCAGACGGCGACGATGTTCCCATAGCTCGCGGCGGTGAGCGCGTCATTGGTGCCCTGGCCGCCGCAGCCGATCAACGCGATGCCGGGGCGGTCGTTGGGTCCGAGTTTTTTGGCGGCCAGCGGAGCGGGCGCGGAGGCCGGCAGCGAGGTCTGGCAGGCGGAGAGGCCGGCGAGGGCGGCAACGGCGCCGCAGCTTTGGAGAAAATCCCGGCGGGTGAGGGGGGCGTTTTTCATGGGGTGCGAAGACGGCGGAGGAGTGCCGCGCCGAGGTCGATCGGCGGGCGCGGCGACCGTCCAATCCAAGGCCGCGGGCCGGAGGTTGTCCACCGGCAAACCTGTGCGGAACAGGTATTAGAATTCCACCGTGGCGGTAGTGACGTATTGACGGGGCTCGGTTTTGCGGGGCCAGGTGTAGCTGTTGCCCTGGTCGGAATTGAGGCCGAGGACGTTGTTTACGTTGAGCTGGAGGGTGGTGTTGTAGCGGCCGAGCTTGCGGCGATAGCTGACGAAGGGGTTGGTGAGAATATAGCTGCTGGTCCGGGTGGCCGGGAGGACGACCACGCCGCCGGAGGAGAGGGCGGCGCGGGGTTTGCCCATCGCGTAGCGGGCGGAGACGCCGATCGCGGCGCCCTTCAGGCGGCCCTGGGTGAGGCTGTAGCGCGTGGTGATATTGGCGGTCTCGCGACGGACCTTGGTGACGGCGCCCTCGGTGTCTTCGATGAGCTGTGTGGTCACGGCCGTGGCGTCCTCGGGATCGAGCCCGCGGGCCTTGGCGGCGGCCTGCGCGGCGGCGAGGTAGGGTTGGAGCAGGGGGAAGAAGCGGCCATACTGCGAGCGGTTCATGGAGTACGTGGCGCGCACGGTCCACTGGCGCGTGAGGTTGGTCTGAAGCTCGATCTCCCAGCCCTCGGTCTCCTGGTCGCGATAGTCGCCGGTGCCGAGGAGGCGCTGGTTGGCGGGGAGGAGGGCGTTGAGCTCGGTCTGCGCGCCGGCGCTGATCGCGAGGGAGTTGTTTTCCGAGGTGGTGAAGAAGCGTGTAATGGTGGCGTTGATCCGGTCCTGGAGGAAATTGAACCGCAGGCTGAGTTCGCGGCCCTCGCCGTCGCGCGGGAGGCGCGGGCGGCCGGTGAGCTCGATGCTCGCGCTGTCGGTGAAGAGCGACGACTCGAAGTAGCCGCCGCCGAGCGAGAGCCACGGGAGCACGCGGAAGACGCCGCCGTAGGTCTGGTTGGTGGCGTAGGCGCGGTTGAAGGCCTCGTAGGGGATGTTGTAGCCGGCGGCATCGAGGATGGGCTGGTTGTTGAGATCGACGAGGCGCGTCTCGCCGGTGGCGGCAAACGTGATCGGGGCGCGGTTGCGGTTCTGTCGGAAATAGTCGCGGCTGATGCCGATGCTGGTGTGGAGGCGGCCGCTGAAGAACGAGCCGAGCGTGGTGAGATTGCCGGAGCCGAGCGTCTGGTCGAAGCGCGTCTGGCTGGAGCCGCTGCGGTAGAACGTCGTGACGCCGGGGACGACGCGGAGGCGGAGGGCGTCGTCGCTGTTGCCGTCGGCGAGGTAGTGGATGGGGTGGACGAGATTGTTGGCGTAGGTCGCGGCGGCGCCGGTGAGGCCGCGGCGGGCGATCTCCTTCTGGTCCATGGCGAACGAGTAGGTGTCGAGGTAGTTTTGCTCGTGGCGGTAGCTCGCGCCGAGGACGGCGCGGAAGGACGAGTTCCAGAACGGCAGCTTGGTGTCGTAGACCGCGGAGCCGCGCCAGCCGGTGGCCTTGTTGCCGTCGGTGGTGAAGGTGGGCGCGTAGGCGAGGAAGAGCTGCTCGAAGCGCGGGTTCGGGATCGTGGCGTTGGGGACGGTGGGATTGGGCAGCACACGGTTGACGTCGATGAAGACCGCGCGGGAGTTCATGCCGAGCGCGCTCGCGGAGGAGTAGGTCTGGAGGCGCGTGGTGGCGTCGACCTGGCCGTTGTGCGCGAAGAGCAGGCGCACGTGATCACCGAGGGCGTGGGAGAGCTCGATGTTGTAGGCGTGGAAATCGGTGTCGTGCCGGTTGTCGGGCCCGCCCCAGTCCTCGCCATCGGGGTAGACGCTGTAGGGAATCGTCGTGAGCGGGTAGCGGATGGGATTCTGCGGATCGGTGCCGGTGGCGTTGGTGGCGCCGGTCAGGATGACGGAGTTGCGGTACGTGGTCGTCGCAGTCGACTGCATGTCGTAGAGCGTGCCGCCGATATCGAGATAGACGTGCGCGTTGCCGGGGGCCGCGATGCGGCGCATGCCGATGCCGTTGACCTGCACGCCGGGATTGAGCGGATCGGCGTCGGCGGCGTTGGTGCCCGAGCCGCGCACGTAGGCCTTCACGGCGTCGTTGAGGTGGAGGGTGCTCTGGTTGTTGCGCGTGTGGCCGCCCTCGTAGTTCACGTCGAGCCGGGTGCGCCGGTCCTTGAAGGGCTCCCAGCGCAGCGCGCCGGCGAAGCCGCGGAAGTCGCGGCTGCCGCGCTGGCGGAACTGCTCGACCTCGGAGTTGAGCGCGTTGAACCGCACGCCGAGGCGTGCCGCCAGCGGCTGGTTGACGTCGAGCGAGTAGCGCTGTGTGCCGAAAGAGTCGTAGCGCACCGTGGCACTGGCGCGGCGGCGGAAGGTCGCGCGCTTGGTGGAGACGTTGATGATGCCCGTGGGATCGACGTCGCCATAGGCGAGGCCGCCGGGGCCGCGCGCGAACTCGATGCGCTCGGTGTTATAGGTGTCGGCCGGGAGGAACCACGGGAAGCCGTCGCGGAGCTGGCGGATCGAGGGGATGCCGCGGAAACTGATCTGGTTGCCCGAGCGCGAGCCGACGGGGGCGCCGACGGTGCCGGTGTCGTTGAAGATGTTTTCCGCGCCGACGGCGAACTCCACCGCGCCGAAGAAATCGTTGAGCGCGAGGTCGCTCAGGAGGTCGGCGGTGAAGACGGAGATGGAGTTGGGGAGATTGGCGAGCTTCTCGTTGGTGCGCGTGCCGGCGAGGGCGGACGAGGCGGCGTAGCCCTTGTCGTCGTCGGAGTTGACCTCGAAGGGCGAGAGGACGACGGCCTCGTCGACCAGTGGATTCGTCTTACCCGAGGACGCGGCTGGTGGGGCAGCGGTCGGCGGAACGGACTGGGCGGACGCGGACGGGACAAGGCAAAACGCAGCGGCGAGCAACGCCGCAAGGCGGACGACGGAGTTCATGGGGTGGGGTAGTGGTGCAAACCGCGGGGGTGCGGATGCAGGGGTAAGCGGACGGAAGAGTGGTGAGGCGGTCGCGACCGAACGTCAATCGCTCCGGTCCGGCGCGATTGGAAGGCTTGACTGTGCCGGACAGGGGGCGTCCCGTTGCGGAGCGCCAGGCTGGGCGACGCAACCCCATGTTACATCTCTTCAACCTCGATGGCGGGCGGTGCCGGGGGAACGGATTTTGTAACGCCACTCCTCGCGGGGGTGGGTGGGTGCGCGCGACGATCGCCGGTGGGCTGATCTGGCTGATCGCTGTCGGGGCCCTGGCCGGCGCGCCGTTGCCCATGCCGTTTCAAAGCGAGTATCTGGTGGAGAAGTGGGGGCAGGACGAAGGGTTTCCCGAGAACTCCTGCATGGGCATCGTGCAGGGACCGGACGGCTATCTGTGGATGGGGACGTTGCGCGGGCTGGTGCGGTTCAACGGCCAGCAGTTCAAGCCGTGGGCGCCGGAGGCGATGTCGCACCTGAAAACCACCGGCATCATCAGCCTCTACCGTGACCGGCGCGACCGCGTGTGGCTCTGCACGATGAGCGGACTGGTGATGAACGACGGTGCGACCTGGACGCGCTGGCAGGAGAAAGACGGGTGGGGCGACCGCACCGACTACGTCCGCAGCTACGCGGAGGACGCCAACGGCAACGTCGTGCTGACGCGCCACGGCGGGCGGATGATGCGGTTCGAAGCCGGGGCGTTTCGCGATCTCCCGACGCTCCCGGGCACGGGTGGTGCCTGGGCGGCATTCGACACCGCGGGCACGCTCTATGGCGCGCGGGCCGGGGGCGTCTGGCAGTGGGGCGACGACCAATGGCGGAGGATTTCACCGGCGCCCGACTGGCGGGGCGGCGCGCTCGGGCTGGGCCAGACGCGTCGCGGCGAGGCCGTCGTGGTGTGCGCCAGCGAAGTGGTTCGGCTGCTCCGGGGCGAGGCCGTCGCGCGGCTGCCGCTCACGCAGCCGCTCGGCCTGTACTGGCAGCTCGCGGAAGATGCGACGGGCGCGCTGTGGCTGCCGTCCATCGAGGCCGGGGTCCTCCGCATTCAGCCGGATGGGACAGTGAAACGTTTTCTGAAGCCTGACGGCCTGTCGCATTCGGGGCCGACCCGGGTGGTGTACCCGGACGAGTTCGGCGGCATCTGGATTGGCAGCGGGGTGAGCGGGCCGGTGCGGTTTCGCGCGCCGCGCTTTCGCATGCTGGGCGAGACCGAGGGCATCGGCGACCGGGCGGTCATGACGCTCGCGCCGCTGCGCGATGGGAGTGTGCTGCTGACGACCTCCGCAGCGGGCCTGGTGAAGTTCGACGGGGTGAGGGAAGTGCGGCCGGCGATGCCGGGAAGCGCGACGGCCGTCCCGCTGCGCACCGTGCTGCGCCGCGCGGACGACTCGATCTGGGTGGGGACCTTTGGCCGCGGACTGCAGCGGGTCGACGGGGCCGGGCTCAAGCGGGTGGAGACGGACATCTTCGACCCGACGGAGAACATCGTCACGCTGTTCGAGGACAGCCGGCGCCGGCTGTGGGTGGGCGGCGACCGGCATGTGGCCTATTGGGAGAACGGCCAGTTTCATCTCGTGCCCTTGCCGCCACCCACGACCGGCACGCGCTCGACGTTGTTTGCGGAACGCCGCGACGGGACCGTGGTGCTGGCCCGCGGGCATGAGGTGTTTGCGTTTGGGGCGGCGGGGCTGGAGGCGGCGCCCATGGTGGCCCTGCCGCCGGAGCGACGGATCACGACGGTGCTGGTCGATACGGAGGGCCGGCTCTGGATGGGCACTTCGGCACACGGCCTGAGCGTGTGGGATCGCGGCGTGCTCTGGCGATTGTCCATCGACCGGGGCCTGCCCGGCATCGGGATCGCGTCGCTGATGCAGGACAACCACGGGTTGCTGTGGTTCGGCTCGGGGCGGAAGGTCGTGCGCGCGGACCCCGCGGAGCTGTGGAAGGCCGGACCGTTCGGCGGGATGCAGCCGCCGATGCAGATCTTCGACGAGAACGACGGGCTGCGCGACCTGGAGTTTCCCGACAACACCCAGCCGAGCGTCGCGAAGGACGAGCGCGGCCGGCTCTGGTTTGCGCTGGTGCGCGGCGCTGCGATGATCGATCCGGCGGCCCTGGTGCTGCAGGATCGCCCGCCGCGCGTCGTGATCGAGTCGCTGAGCTATGTGCCAGACGGGGAGAAGCGCCCGGTGGAACTCGGGGTCTCCGCGGCGCGGCCGGAAATCGTGCTTCCGCCAGGCAGCAAGCTCATCCGGATTTCCTACGCGGCGCTCGATTTCATCGCGCCGCGCAAGCAGCGGTTCCGGGTGCAGTTGAAGGAGGGCGGGGGCGCCTGGCAGGAGATGCAGAACGAGGCGACGGTGAGCTTCCTCGAACTGCCACCGGGGCGTCATACGCTTCAGGTGCAGGCGGCGGGCAGCGACGGAGCCTGGAACCGCACGGGGGCCACGCTGAGCTTCGAACTCACGCCGTTTTACTGGCAGACCAAGTGGTTTCGCGTCCTTGCCGGCTTCGGTCTGCTGGGCCTCGTGGGTGGCGCGGCGTGGCTGGCGGCGCAACGCCGCGTGCGGACGGAGCGCGCGCGGTTGGAGCGCGAACGCCATCTCGCGGAGGCGCAGACCCGGCTGGCGCTGGTCCTGGAAAACACCAGCGATTTTGTGCAATTTTCCGATCCAGCCGGGAATCTGATCTATGTCAACCGGGCCGGCCGGGCGTTGGTGGGCCTCGCGGCGGACGCCGACGTGACCGCGACGCCCGCGCGTTCGCTGCAGCCGGCGTGGGCACAGGCGGCCTGGGAGCGCGAGGCGATGCCGGCCGTGACCCGGGCCGGCACCTGGGCGGGTGAGTCCGCGCTGCTGCATCGCGACGGCCGCGAGATTCCGGTGTCGCTGGTGGTCAACGCGCATTGCGCGCCCGACGGACGGCCCGAGTTCACCTCGATGATCGCGCGCGACATCTCGGTGGCGAAACGGCACGCGCTCGTGCAGGACGCGTTGCGCCGGCTCGCGGCGGCGCTGAACGCCTCGCTCGACGCCGAGTCGCTCGGCCGCACCATCGCCGAGGCGTGCCGCCAGATCTTTGCGCACGACGCGTTTTACCTCGCGCTGCTCAACGAGCGGGCGGAGGTTCAGCCGGGGTCCTACATGGAGGACACGGCCCTCGGCGAAACCGCGCCCCGGGCGCTGCCGCTGGCGATCGCGGCCCTCAGTCCCGGCCTGCGGCCCGTCCAGGAGGGGACCCCGATGCTGGTCAACCGCGACGGCAGCGCCACCGACGCCTCGCTCCAGGATTTTCATCCGCGCGGCGTGACGGAGCGCCGGAGCCTGTCCCTGATGTTTGCGCCGGTGCGGTGGGGCAGCCGCATCGTGGGCGCCATCTCCGTGCAGAGCTACCGGCTGCAACGTTACAGCCAGAGCGACCTGGACCAGCTCCAGACGCTGGCCGACCATTGCGGGGCGGCGATCGCGCGCATGAACGCCGAGGCGTCGCTCCGGAAGAACGAGGAGCAGCTCCGTCAGTCCCAAAAGCTGGAGGCGGTCGGCACGCTGGCCGGAGGCATCGCACACGATTTCAACAACATCCTCACCGCGATCCTCGGCAATGCGGAACTGGCCGAATACGATCTCACCGCCGAGCCGGCGGTGCGCGAGCACCTGAAGCAGATCAAGCGCTCGACGCAGCGCGCGCGGGACCTGGTGCGCCGCATCCTGGCCTTCAGCCGGCCGCAGGAAACGGACCGGCGGGTGCTGGCGCTCGCGCCGATCGTCGAGGAAGTGACCAAGCTCCTGCGGGCGACGATCCCGGCCGGGGTCGAGATCGGACTGGTCCTCGGGGACGACGTGCCGGACGTGGTGGTCGACAGCTCCGAACTTCACCAGGTGCTGATCAACCTGGGCACCAACGCGGCGCACGCCCTCGGCAGCCGAAACGGGCGCATCACCTTCAAGCTCGATGCGCTGACCATCGGCGCGGGCGACGCGAAACCGCACGCCGAGCTGCGCCCGGGGCGCTATGCGCGGGTGGAGGTGCGCGACAACGGCACGGGCATCCCGCCCGCCCTGCTGACGCGGATCTTCGACCCGTTCTTCACGACGAAGGCGCCGGGCGAGGGCACCGGCCTCGGGCTGTCCATGGCCCATGGCATCATGCGGGCGCACGGCGGCGCGATCACGGTGGAGAGCACGGTGGGCGTGGGCTCGGCGTTTTTCCTCTATTTCCCGGCCTCGACCCGGCCGCCCGCGGCGCTGTCGCCCGCGGCGGAACTGACGGGCGCCGGCGCGAAACCCGGCCGGGGCGAACACATCCTGTGTGTCGACGATGAACCCGTGCTCATCAGCGTCCTGCGGCAGATGCTGGGCAACGCGGGCTACCGGGTGACCGGCTGCACCAGCCCCGAGGATGCGCTGGCAGTGTTCCAGGCCGATCCGGCGGGCGTGGACCTGGTGATCACCGACATGTCGATGCCCGGCATGTCCGGCGTGGAGCTGACGCGAAAGCTCGTCGCAGTGCGTCCGAACCTCCCGGTGGTGCTGACCTCCCGGCTTCGAGGGCATCGTGCCGCTGGTCGCTCGTTTGCTGGCGGAGCGAGGGTGATGGACGCGAGGAGGTTTGTCGGGCGCGAAGCGGGCGAGCAGCCTGCGGACGAGGCGCTGCCACCGCCCTGAGCGGCCCGGGGCCGCCCACACCAGCGCCGCCGAAGTTAAGCGCCGGCCGTTTTTCCCTTTGCCCGCCGCGCGGGTTGGCGGGATTTTTTCGGCATGGCCCCCGTCACGCTCCGCCCGCTGCCGCTCCCCGAGTTTCACCTGCTGCACCGGCAGGCGCGGGCGGACGGGGCGCACCGGCCGGCGGCGACGGCGCGGCCGGCGGATTTCTACCTCGAGACCTTGGCGGACGCGGTGCGCGCCTTTGGCACGGGCATCCCGCCGATCCGGTTTCAGTTCTACTTCATCAGTTTCGTCACGCGGGCCCGCGCGGTGAGCACGACGGGACTGACGTCGTTCCGCACCGAGCCGCGCATGGCGTTCTTTGTGCCGCCGGAGCAGATCCACTCCAGCCGCGGGTGGGCGGCGCGCGACCGCGGTTTCGCGCTGAGTTTCAGCGAGGCGTTTTTCGTCGGGAACCTCGCCGACAAGGCCGTCCTGCGACGCTCGCCGCTGTTCCAGTGGGACCGCACGCCGTACCTGCGGCTCTCGGCGGTGGAGGCACGCGGCCTCGGACGGCTCTA
Source organism: Verrucomicrobiota bacterium (assembly GCA_026398065.1). Classification (GTDB taxonomy): domain Bacteria; phylum Verrucomicrobiota; class Verrucomicrobiia; order Opitutales; family Opitutaceae; genus GAS368. The sequence continues at coordinate 12,560 of JAPLTR010000279.1, forward strand.
CGCCCAGCTCGCCGAGGAGTGGGGCCGCCGCCCGGCGCACTCGCCCGCGGTG
>JAPLTR010000237.1 GCA_026398065.1 Verrucomicrobiota bacterium
GCGCCAGTCCCACCAGCGTTCGATCGCGGGGTTGGCGACGAAGGCCGTGACGAGTTCGCGCATGTACGGGTTCACGAGGGCGTCGGGACCGTGGATGGTCTCGAGGCCGTAGGCGCCGGTCCAGCCGGGGTGAAAGTTGCCGTGGAAACCGAAGCCGCGGGAGGGCGCGGTTTTCTGGGCGGCGCGCACGGTCTGCATCGCATCGGACCGGGCGTGAAAGTCGGTGCGGACGGTCGGGCGGGAGACGTAATTTTCGAAGCCGACGGCGCCGGCCTGGGCGCCCCCGCGCCAGAGGAAGACGACGGTGCAGAGGGCGAGGAGGAGGGCGGCGGCGGGGGTGAGTATCCGAGAAACCAGGACGTGGCGGGCGGTCAGGGCGAAAGCCAGCGTGGCAAGGACGAGGGCGCCGAGGCTCCACCAGACGAAGGCCCCGACGGGGATCGTCACGCCGGGGAGCAGCGTGGTGAAGGTGGTGCCGGGGCCGAACAGCGAGCGGTGGGCGGCCTGCCGGAAACCGATCCAGGAAAACACCAGGGCGAAGAGCAGCAGGCCCGCGATGACGAGATCGGCGCGGCCCTCGGGGGTGCCGAGGCGGCGCAGGGCGGTGGCGAAGCCGAGGCCGGCGAGGACGGACCAGAGGACGATGAGCACGCAGGTGAAGGTGTTGTCGAGGTGCGCGATGTTCGACAGGAAGGGGATCTGCACGATCCACGCGGGCGGGATGAGGCCGAAGGCGAGGGCGAGCGGGAGGAGCGAGCTGACGGCGAGGGCCATCGCGGCGCGGTGCGTGAGGTGGTGGCGGAGCGTCGCGAGGAAATAGAGGAGCCCGAGGAGGATCAGGAAATTGACCGACGGGTCGAAGGTGCGTTCCTCAGCCATGAGCGGGCGGTAGAAAAGTTCGTCAAAGGCGCCGAGGAGCAGGCCGGGCTGGATCTGGAAGGCGCTGACGGCATTGTAGCCGGTGTAGGCGTTCTTGAGGGTGGTGAGGAACGTCGCCCAGATGGGCGCGGTGAGCAGGACGAAGAGGACACCGGCCCAGCCGAGGGTGGCGAGTTTCGCGAGGCGGGCGCGGAACGGGGCGTCGCTGGAAAGAAGCACGCAGGCGCCGGAGAAATTGAGGCACAGGAGAAGCATGTAGGCTTCCTTGACGGTGCCGCTGTTCATCAGCGCGAGGTTGGCGACGATGAGGCCGGCGGCCCAGAGCGTGGTGGTGCGGCGCGAGGCGGAGGCGGAGACGCGGAGCCAGCAGTAAAGCACCCAGGGGGCGTAGCAGACGCTGAAGAACGCAGGGTGGTTGACGCGGTAGACGAAGAAGCCGACGAACGGGGCGGCGAGGGTGACCAGAAGGGCGGGGATGACCGAGCCGGGCCGGGTGAGCAGGAGGACGATGAGCCCGAGGCCGGTGGCGAAGAGCCATTTGGCGATGACGTATTTCGCGTCCCAGGCCCAGGACGCGCCGTTGGCGAGGATGACGAAGAGGTGCAGCGGATCGCCGAACATCGACTGGCCCTGAGCGAGGAGGGGGACGCCGCCGGCGTTGTAGCGGTTCCATAACGGCAGCTCGCCCTGCGCGAGGGCGCGGTGCTGCATCATGGAGAACGGGACGTGCTGCCACATGATCGCGCCGACGTCGGAGCCTTTGACGTCGACCGTCTCACCGTCCTTGTAGCCGGGCAGAGTCGGGTAGGCGTCGTAGAGGAGGACGGTGCCGAGGTTGGGGGAGACGTAGCTCTTGCCGAGAAACAACACCGGATAGGCGCTCGCGACGACGGCGACGGCGGCGACCAAGGCGACGGCGCGACCGGGGCGGGCGGCGAGGGAGGTCGCGAACGCAGCGACAGCGGTGCGGAAGCGTGCGGCACGGTCGATCGCAAAGAGCAGCAGCGCGAGGACGGCGAAGACGATCACGGAGCGGGTGAGCCAGCCGTGGGTGAGGTCGGAGAGTGTGGCGGTGACGACGAGGGGCGGGGCGAAGTCAACGACGAGCTGGGGGTCGTTGGCCCCCGGGGTGACGACCATTTCCAGGCGGCCGTCGCGCTCGCGCAGCGACTGGATCTGCTGGGCGGCCTTGAGTTCGCGGAAGGCGAGGCCGCGGATGACGCGGTCACCCTGGCCGACGACGCGGACGGAGGAAATGTTAACCGTGCCGTCGCGGTCGATGGGGTCGAAGCGGAAGGCGCGGTAGCTGCCGGGCGGGAGCGGAAGGCGGTAGGTGACCGGGGTGTCGGACTTGACGAGATTGACGCGGGCGACGGCGCCTTCGTTGAAGCCGCTGCCGGTGTCATAGTAGAGCACGACCTGGCCCGGGCCCGTGGACGTCATCCGCGCCTCGAGGGCGAAGAGGGCGGACTGGGACTTGGCGAGAGGAAGGAACGGCACGACGACGAGCGCGCTGAGGAGCGCGGCGACGAGGAGGGCCGGAAGCGTAAGGAACTTCATGCGAAGCGGGTAGCTTCGGGGAAGCGGACGGGCAGCGACAAGGGCAAAGCGGGGCGCGACACCGGGCGGGAATCAGGGATGCCGGGGCCGGCGCAGGGCGACGAGGGCCGCGGCGACCAGAGCGAGCAGACCGAGGGCGAGGACCCAGGAGCCATGTTTCGCGAGCTGCCAGGTGCGGTAGCTGAGCGCGGACATCTCCACCGGTTCGGTAAACGCGAGCCAGCGGTCGGCGGAAGCGATGCGGCCCGTGAGCATCGCGGTCGTACGCGGGGCCGGAACATACGCGGCGCGCCACTCGGCCGGGGCCGGGGCGCGCGTAGGGGCGATGGCGACGGGCGGGGACGACGGGGAGGTCGCGAGGAGGAGAGGGGGCGTGGGAGCGGAGAAACCGGGGCCAGCGGTCTCGAATTTCCACCAGGCGAAGGTGGCGGTGGGGAGCGGGGCGCTGTGCCAGTCGCCGGCGGCGACGAGGCTGTGGGTCCGGCGCTCCCAGAGGTCGGGAGCGGGGGGTGTCGGGGTGGTCGAGAACCCTTCGACGCGGAGGGGGGCGCGGACGCTGACGGGGAGGACGGCGCGGATGTCGGGCCGGCGGAGGATGCGCGCCAGCCAGTCAGGGAGGGGGAACGGCAGGGGGGACTTGGCGAATTTCTCGTAGTCGTCGGTCAGGACGAAGGCCTGGACGCTGCGCTCGGAGGCGAGGCTCTCGGTCTTCTTGGAGGGAAGCGGCCCGGCCATGACCTCGCGGGTGGCGAAGACGACGCAGCCCGCGGCAAGGGTCAGCCAGACGGCGGCGAGGGCGGGGGCGGTCCGGCGCGCGGCGGGGAAGGCGGAGGCGAGATGCGCGAGCGACAGGAAGGAAACGATCAGGCCGAAGGCGGCGATGTCACCGTAACGGCTGGCGGGCAGCCCACCGCCGCCCGCGCGTGAGAAGGTGACGGCGGCGACCTGGACGAGGACCCACAGGCCCACGGCCAGCAGGAAGTCGGTGGTAAGGGGGGTGAGGGGGAGCAGCTTGGGGGACACACGGGCGCGGGAGAGCGTGGCGAGGCGGAGGCTGAGGAGGGTCAGCCATGGGAGCCAGAGGAGCGGCGCGAGCCAGGGGAATTGCGGGAGCGGCCACGACAGGCAGCGGGCGGCGTAGAGGACGAACTCGGCGGCGGTTTTGGCGTGGAGCGTGTCGTGCCACGGGGTGGGCGTACGAAGCAGGGCGCCGATCCCGCCGAGCAGGAGGGCGGCGGCGA
>JAPLTR010000536.1 GCA_026398065.1 Verrucomicrobiota bacterium
TCGTGCTCGTGTAGGGCGAGGAGTTCTTCGGGAGGCGCTTCTGCCAGTCGGCCGGCAGGAGCTTGGCCTTCTGGTACAGTTGATCGACATCCTCGGCGAGGGCGAGGGTCACGACGTCGGCCTGCAGGCCGTCGATCACGGAGCGGGCCTGCTTGCCCGAGCCGCCGTGCGACTGCTTGATGGTGACGTCGTCACCGGTCTTCGCCTTCCACTGGGCGGCGAAGGCCTTGTTGAAATCGACGTAGAGCTCACGCGTCGGATCGTAGGAGACGTTGAGCAGTTCGATGGACTTGGCCGACGCGGCGCCCGTGGCCGCGAGCGCGAGGACGGTGAGGAGGAGGGAGGAGAGTTTCATGTTAGCTGTGGTAGCGGAGCAGTGAAGGTGGTTCAGAAATTGATCTGGGCGCGGGTGAACACCGCGCGCTCGACTGGCCGCGTGGTGCGGCCGGAGAACGTCGTGTACTCGTAGTTTAAGAGGAGGGTAAGATTACGGGACAGAAACCAGTTGAGACCGGCGCCGTAGGCCTTCGCGCCGGTGGCGTTGGCATTGGTCGCGGAGTTGGCGAGATTCCCCTTCGACGCGAGGAAGAGGTCGTCATCGAAGTCGATGCCGCTCGCGCGGGCGACAACCTCGAAGGCGCCCCAGCCACCGGAGCCGGGCTTGAAATCCTCGCGGGGAGTGACGCCCCGCGCGGTGGAGTCCTCGCCCGTCAGCACGTAGCCAACATTGGCGCGCCAGGCAGTATTGGCGGTGTCGAAGAGCACCGCACCCTGGCGGAGCGTCTGCTTTTCCCAAATATATTCGCCGACAAAACTGACCGCCCCGGAGTAGACGCTGACGCTCGGCGAGAGCCGGTAGTGGCGTCCGTCAGCCGTGAGGGTGCCGAAGTTCAGCAGCGACTGCTGCGCATTGGTCACCGGATTCTGCAGCGCGCTGCCGGCGGCGCCCTTGTCGCGGCCGCCACTGAAGCCGAGGCCGAGAGCGAGCGGCTCAAAAAAACTGAAGCCGCCCTTGAAGGGCGTCACGGTGAGACGGCCGGCGACCACCTTGTCGTTGTCTCCATCGCGGACGAAGCCGGCGGTGTTGTTGCGCTGGCCGTTGTACACGCCGAGACGGTAGTCGACGTAGCCGCCGAGCGCGCCGAGCGCCTCGACCCCGAGGTCGCGGTTGGGCGCGAGGGTGTTGACGAAGGGCGACTCGATGAAGGCGCGGTTCGCGCCGGGCTCCAGCACGATGGGCGTCGTGAACTTGCCCGCTTTGAGCGTCAGCGCGGGACTGAGCTTGCCGGAAACCCACGCGTCCTGGATCACCGGCGAGGAGGCCGTGGCATCGCCGCCCGCGAACTCCGGCACGATGGCGAATTCATAGATGTTACCGACCGTGCCAGCGACAATCGGACGGATGCGGCGCAGGAGAAAGGTGTCCTGCGCAACCGCCGTCGTGGTGCCGGGGATGGTTTTCTTGTTCAGGAACGCCCGTCCGTCGGCCTGCGCGAGCACGCGCAGGTTGAGGCGGAAGGCCTTGTCGGGCGAGCCGAGGGAGAAGCCGGCGGCCTCGGCCGTCGGGATCGCGGTTTTCTTGGCGGCTTCGGTCGCCGCCTCGTCCTTGAGCTCGATCTGGCGGGCGAGGACTTTGAGTTGCTGCTCAAGCGCCCGCACCTGGTCGCGCAGCGCGGCGACGTCGACAGTGTCGGCGGCGACAGCGGGAAGCGAGGGAAGTAGGGCGGCGGTAAGCAAGGTGCTGAATCGAAGGATGGCTTTCATGGAACGTGACTCGTTGGCTCGTTGAGCAAACTTCCCGTGGTCGGGTCAGCGTTCTCGAGGGGGGATTGTGGGCAGGTTGGTCAGTGGTTGCCTCCGGCGGGTGGCCGGTCGGCGAAAGGGGAAAGGAAAACGGCCGGACGATGGGCACGGGCGCGACGCGCCCGGCTCACTCGTGGCTGCCGGAAAGGCCGTCGCGCGAGGCGGGCAGACGGGTTTTCTCCGTGCGCTCGATCTGCGTGACGCGGCCGTCGTGGACGGTCAGCTGGACGACGCCGAAGCGGAGGCCCTCGACTTTCTCGCGGACGAGCGAGATCCAGTCGGGCGTGGCGGCGGAAGAGACGCCACCGGCAACGGTGGCGGAAGCATGAGATTGGGCGGAGGCGGACATGGCGGACGGGCCAAAAAGGCGGATTAGATGGTGTAGTCGCCGAGCAGTTGGTGGAGCACGCCCTCGGTTTCATCGAGGCGGGCGACACCGGCGTGCCGGGCGAGTTTGCGGGCGTGACGGGCGGGCAACCGGACCGGCGACGTCGGGGAGGCGTCAGCTTCCGGGGAAAAAGGCAGGGGAACGTTGTCGCGGCGGAGCTTGCGGAGCGTCACTTCGACGACGTCGGCCAGCGTATAACGATCCAGGATACCGGCGATGGCATTGCGGACATCGAGCATGAGCATGCGCAGTCCGCAGTGGGCCTCGTCCGGGCACGTACACTTTTCGTAGGCGGTCTGGCTGACGCAGCCGATGGGCGCGAGCGGACCGTCGATCAGGCGGACGACCTGTCCGATGGTGATCTTGCCGGCGGGCTTCGCGAGGCGGTAGCCGCCAAACTTGCCGCGCATGCTTTCCACCAAGCCGGCCTCCTTCAGGGCCTGCATGATCTGCTCGAGGAACTTGACCGGGAGCTGTTCGCTCTCGGCGAGCTCGGACACTTGCACCAGCGACCGCCCCACTTCCGCGGCGATGCCGAGGTTGATGAGCGAGCGGAGGGCGTATTCGCCTTTCTTGGAGAGCTTCATGTGCGGTGAGTGTGGTAATGTAGATTAACTAAGTATGAATTAAATCAAGCCCTGATTTTGCGAAATTTATGGTATGATAAAAAAGCGGCCGGACAGGCTTTAACGCCCGACCGGCCGAAGTCCCCTCCCCTTGGCCTGCTGGGAGAAATCAGCGCAGGAATCCAGCGCCGGTATTGAGGGTGAGGTTCTTCCAGAAAGAGGACGAGTCGGGCTTGCTCACCGTGCCCCCCAGTGTGAACGGCGTGGCCATCAGGTAGTAGCCTTTCTCGTCGGTTTTTCCGCTGAGCTGCCGGGCCTTGTTAAGCCCCTCGGCAAGGCGGTCCTTGCCGGCGAGCTGAAGCTCGAAGCTAAGCGGGCAGTCGCCGAATTCACCACCGGGCTTTTTCGCCTCGATGTGACCGCTGCCGGTGAGACGCAGCGTCGGTGCGATGATCTCGATTTTCCGGACGGTGGCGACACCATCCGCGCCGCGGTCCGCCTGCACGGTGATGCCGTCGAACTGGATGTCCTTCAACAGCGCCGCCAGTTCGGCGGCCCCGACGAGCCCATCGGCGATTTTCTGCTGGCCCAGCAATCCCGCCGCGAGCCCACCCAGGCCCAACGCCATCGACGACTGCTCGGCCTTCTTGTTGAGGGCGCGCAGGACGCCCTTCGAACCCTTGAGCTCAAACTGCCCCACGACGCGATCGGCAAACTCCTCAAGATTGGCGGCCGTGCCGTTGAACTTGCTCGCGATGGTGATTGTCGTCTCCAGCGCGGGAGCGACATTCGGGTCGGCCTTATGGAGATAGGCGCCCACGTCGAATTTCGGCACGTCGAAGGTGCCGACCAGCGCGTAGGGCCGGGCCTGCTTCACATCGAAGGAGAGAATCGTCGCGGCCTTGAACGAATTGCCGTTGAGCTGGAACGACAGGCTCTCGGCGGCGAGCCGGTCTTCGCGCACGGAGAAAACCCCGAGGACGCTCGTGATCGTGTTCGCGGTGCCCTGCTTGATCGTCTTGACGTTCACGTCGACGCGGCCGGTGAAGCCCGCCCAGATGGGCGTGGTGTCCTTGACCGGGCCGGCCGGCTTGGCGGCAGCCGTGGCCGCCGGGCGGGGGGCGGTCGTCGTGGCCGGGCGCGGGGCCGGAGCGGGAGCGAGGGCGGGCGACTTCGCGAGCGACGCGGCGGTCGGAGGCGGCGGGGCGCCGAGCGCGGAAAACGCCTGCAGGTCGTCGACGATGAGCTGGTCGCCGGTGATGCGGCCCTCGAAGGAAATCGCACCGGGCTTCATGCCCACCTTGCCGTCAAGCAGGATGTCCGAGCGGCGGCCCTCCTTCGTGACGACGAGCGCATTGCGGACGGTGCCGGAATTGTTCGCGTCCAGCGCCGCGTCGACCGAGAGATCCATCGACCCGAGGGCGAGCGCGCCTTCGCGGGCCACGAGGTCCTTGGCGGCGATGGTGACCTTGCCCTTCGCGCCGTCGGCGTAGGTGCCGTCGAACTTCACCGCGACCGTGCCGCGGAGCAGCGGCAGCTGCGCGGCGAGCGCGGGCTGTTTCGCCAGCACGGAGAAATCGGCATCGAGCTGGCCGCGGCCCACGGCGCGGAGCGTCTTGCCGGCGGCAGGAGGCGTCACGTCGCCCGAGACGGAAGCCTTGAGCACCGAGAGGGTGCCCTGGCGAAGTTCGAGTTGCTTGATATCCGCTGTGAGCGTGCCGGCTTTCCACGTGGCGTTGAGGTCGGTGGAAAAATCGGCGCCGCGGAGAAACTCCTGGTTGTCCATCGACACGCTTACGCCGCGGGCGGAGATGTTCTCGATCGCGCGCACCTGCGCGGAGTCGGCGCCGAGCATGACGACCTCAATGGTGCCGGCGGAAAGTTCGCCGGCGAATTTCGATTTCGCCACATAGCCCTGGGCCCACACGAGCCACATAGCCCTGGGCCCACACGAGCGGGATCGTGCCCCTTTTGACGCGGAGCGCGGGCGCGGCGGCGTTGGGCACGCTCGGCTGCTGTTTCGCGAGATCGAGCGAGATCGGCTGCAACGCCTCGATCGCCACGAGCGCCACCCCACCCTCGCGGTCCACCTTCGTGGTGAGCGTCGCGATCTGCACCGAGACGCCATCGTGACGGCCCTTGGCGTTGACCGCCACCGTGAGCGGTCCGACCTCGGCGGGGAGATAGGGCTTCGTCAGCGCGACGAGCTTGCCCTGCAACTGCGCGGTGAACTCTGTGACGGGTCCCGGCAATTTGCTGTCGGCACCAGTAGCACTTCCGATTGCAATAGTTGTGGGGGGCAGCGTGACATTTGCGCCGAGGGTGCCGGTGAGGGTATCGCCTTCGGGCGTGGTGATGGCCAGCTTGTCGAGATTCGCCACGATGCGTGGCGGCGCGTAGTCGATGCTCGGGCTCACGGAGAGCGTCACGCGGTCAACGAGGGGCTTGTCACCCTCCTTCAGGGTCACGGTGCGCAGCGTCAAAGGCTCGGCAGCGGTGAGCTTCACGCGGCTGCCATCGAGCTCGGCGTTGACCACAAACACGCCGGAGAGGTCGCCGCTGATCGTGCGGGGCTTCACGACCGGCTGCGCCCACGCGAGCGGGACGGCGATGAGCGCGATGCGCGCGAGTTCGGCGCCGGGGCGCTCGGGCGTGAGCTTCTTGTCCTTGAAATTAAACGACAGCTTCTGCTGCGCGGCGACGGTGATGAACTTGCGGCCGTCCGCGGTAGCGACGTCAAACTCCAGTTTGCCGAGCTGGGCGGACTCTTTGGAGCTGCCGGCGTCGAAGGCGGTGTGGATCTTGACCGAGCCGATGGCCGCCAGCTCGGCGCCGAGCTTGTCGAGACGGGAAACTTCGCCGTTGATTTCGCCGGCCGTGGACGCGGCCCCCGTGTCGAGATTGTAGCCGAAGGTCCCCTTCCCCGTCAGCGCGACCTCGGGGAGGCCGAGGCTGGCGAGGACGGCGGCGAGCTGCTCGCTGCGGACAGCGAGATCCCACGCGCCGCTCATGGTCGGCTTGCCGGCGGCGTAGTCGACCTTGACGTTGAACAACTGCTCGGGCGTCGCAGTGGCGGCCCCGCCGCGCAGGAGGAAGATGCGCGCGAGCGCGGTCTCGGCGGCGTTGGCCGCAGGCTGGGCGAGATTGAGTTCGATCTTGAGCCGGTCGGCGGGGATGCCGGGCCCGACGGCGGAGGCCTCGCCGGTGAGTTCCACGGCGTCGATGCGCAGATCGGCGGTGGTGCGGACCTTCATCACGCCGGCGGCCGTGGCGGAGACGAGCGGCGCGCCCTTGGTCGCGTCGGCAAAGGTCGCCTTCCAGTTCAGGGTCGCAAACTGCCCGGGCGCGAGCCCGCCGCCCGTGAGCGTGAACGTCGCGCTCTGGTTGTTCGGCAGGAGCACCTTGGCCTCGACGTCGATCGTGCCGAGGCGGGTTTCGCCGGGGAGGCGGATGGCGTTGAGGATGCCGGCGAACGGCGCGAGCGCGGCTGCGGCGGGCGGCGGAGTCGGGGCCTTGGGCGAGGGGTTGCGCGCATCGATCTCGATGCCCTTGGCGGACAACCGGGAGACGGTGATCTTCTTGCCCGAAAGATAGTCCGAGGCCGAGTAGGCGGCGTCGACCTGCTTGGCCGAGATCTTGATGCCGTCCTGCTCGACGTGCACGTCGCGGATCTCCGCGGAGTTGAGGCCGGCGGCGACGGAGCCCACCTCGCCCTTGAGCTGCGGCTGGCCCGCGAGGGCCTTGCGCGTGGCCCACGTCTGCACCCCGGAAGTAAAGGCCAGCATCACAG
>JAPLTR010000153.1 GCA_026398065.1 Verrucomicrobiota bacterium
GCATCAACAACCCCACGGCCGCCCAATTGGATCCCGCGGTCGCCAAGCTGATGGGCCTAGCCGACGAGATGTCCACCCGCATCGTTTACTCCGGCCCGAGCCAGCCGCGACCCGTCGGCACCACCGACGTCAGCTCCAAAGGCTTTGAACTCGAGGCCACCTACAATCCCCTCCGTAACTGGCGCATGAAGTTCACCGGTTCGCAGACCCGCGCGCAGGACGACCGCGTCTCGCCCGAGATCTACGACTGGTGGTAGGCCCGCCTCCCGGTATGACGAGCCTGCGCACCGACATTGTCCCCGGCGACGGCAAGGGCCGGCTCTGGTGGGATACCGCTCCCGGCACGTACTTCCCCGGTGGTGAGACGCGCACGCCCCAAACCCGCTGGATCCAGGACCAATTCGGTGCGTACTGGGCCGCCGCTACCAATGCCGGTCGTCCCCGCACCCAGATGCGCGAGTACCGTTTCGCCGGTATTTCCAATTATGAATTCACCGAGGGCACGCTCAAGAATTTCAGCGTCGGCGGTGCCGTCCGCTGGGAGAGCAAGGCGTCGATCGGCTTCCTCGCCGGCCCGCCCGAGACCAGCGGCCCCTACCAGGGTGCGGTCCTCTTCCTCGACAACAACAAGCCCGTCTGGGACAAGGCCCGTTTCTACGTCGATCTTTCGGCCGGCTACAAATTCCGCTTCCTCAGCGACAAGGTCCGCACCAAGGTCCAGCTCAACGTGAAGAACGCGCTGGAAGGCGGCCGCCTCCAGATGATCGGCGTCAACCCGGACGGAAACGGCTACGCGGACCGTATCGTCGAGCCCCGCCAGTTCATTCTGAGCGCCTCCATCGAGCTTAGACGGATGGGCGGCGCCCTCGCCGCCTCCCCGATTTTTCGTCCCGCCCAGCCCGACCATCCGTCTGGCTGGGCAACCTCCATGAACCGTCGCGATTTTCTCGTTTCTTCCACCGCCGCCGCGTCACTGGCGGCGCTCGACTCCCGCGTCCATGCCGCCACCGCACCCGGCCCAACCGACGATCTCCTGAGCGAGGCGATCCGCGCCAACGACGAACAGATCCCGGGGCTCCTGGCGAAACAGGAGCGGCGGACCGGTCACCGCTGGCTGGGCGGACAAGTCAACGAGTACGGCCTGCACACCGCGCAGGGCACCTCCGGTTTCATTTCCGCGGTCGCGTGTGCCGCGTGTGCGCCCGGCTCCAAATATTTCCGCTCGGCCGAGCTCGTCGAACCGCTCCGCCTCGCGATCCGCTACCTGCTGGCGGCCCAGCACGACGACGGCACGGTCGACTTCTACGCGACCAACTTCCACTCGCCGCCCGACACCGCCTTCATCATGGAGGCCGTCAGCCCCGCGTGCGTCCTGCTGCGCGCCAGTCCGTCACCGGAACTCGCCGCCCTCGCGTCCGAACTCGGTAGATTCATCGTCCGCGGGGGCGACGGCCTCGTCACCGGTGGCGTCCACACCCCCAACCACCGCTGGGTGGTGTCCGCCGCCCTCGCGTGGGCCAACTCGCTTTTCCCCAATCCGCGCTATGTCGCGCGCATCGACCAATGGCTTGCGGAGACCATCGATCTCGATCCCGACGGCCAGTACACGGAGAAGAGCACCACTGTCTACTCGCCCATCGTCAACCGCGCGCTCCTCACCGTCGCGCGTCTGCTCGACCGTCCCGCCCTCCTCGAACCCGTGCGCCGCAACCTCGAGATGACGCTCTACTACGTCCACGCCGACGGCGAGGTCGTGACCGAGGCGTCTCGGCGCCAGGACCGCTACCAGCGCGGCAGCATGGGCCGCTACTACTATTCCTACCGCACGCTCGCCCTTCGCGACGGCAACGGCCGCTTCGCCGCGATGGCGCGGCTCATCGAAGCATCCACCCAGCGCCGCGTGGGCGAACTCGCCGCCTTCCTGAGCGAGCCCGAGTTCGGCCGCCCGCTGCCGCCGGGCGCGCCGCTGCCCACGGACTACGCCAAGGTCTTTTCGTACTCCAATCTCGCGCGCATCCGCCGCGGGCCGGCCAGCGGCACCATCCTGGCGGCCAACACCACGCTTTTCTCCTTCCACAAGGGCGCCGCCGCCCTCGAGGCCGTGCGCTTCGCCTCCGCGTTTTTCGGCAAGGGTCAGTTCACCGCCGACACCCTCGAGGTGAAGGACGGCCGATACGTGCTTCGGCAGGAGCTTGACGGACCGTATTTCCAACCGCTCTCGCCTGACCAGATCGCGACCGGCGAGCACACGAAGATGGCGCCCAACGGCACGCTCGCGACCAACAGCAAGGCCCTGCGCACGCGCAGCAACCTCAAGAAACTCGAGTCCGTCGTCGAAATCACCGAGGCCCGCGGGCGCTTCCAGCTCGCGATCTCCATCGTCGGCACCGACGACGTTCCGGTCTCGGTCGAACTCGCCTTCCGCTCCGGCGGTAACCTGGAGGGGGTCGAACCCGTCCAAGGCGTGAAAGATGCCTTTCTGCTTCGCCACGGCACCGGCCGCTACGTGCTCGGCAACGACACCATCGAATTCGGCCCCGGCCGGGCCGACCACACCTACACCCAGATCCGCGGCGCCCTCCCCAAGTCAGAAGGCCTCAGCGTCTACCTGACGGGCCTGACCCCGTTCCGCACCACCCTGACCATCGCCTAAATGAAAATCGCCATCATGACCGCGCTCTTCTTTCTCGCCGGACTCAGTTCCACGGCATTCGCCGCGCCTGCCCTGCGGGAATACGACATCCTCCGCTCCTTTCCTCCCGGCCGTCTGGCCGCCATGGCGGCCGGCGACATGCCCGACGCCAAGGGGCTCACCGGCAGCAATCGGATCAACGGCAGCTGGCTCGAGGCCGGTCCCCAGCGCGGCAGTTGTCGCGGGGTGCTCGCCAACGTCGCGCTCGGCGATCTCGCCGCCGCCGACCTCGCCTGGAAGGGCATCGAGGTGGCGTTTGCGCACCAGCGCGCCGACGGCGGCTTCGAGGCCGAGGTGCGGCCCAACGGCGCAAGCGCCAAACCCCTCGGCGCCGCCGTCGAGACCGCCTTCTTCTTTCTCCAGGAGCTGGGCCGTGCCATCCTCGTCATCCGCCAGTCGCCGCACGAGGCGCATTTCCATGACCGGATCGTCGCCCTCGAGCCGAAGATCCGGCGCGCCACCGATTTCATCACGGCCGGCTACGACACCATCATCGCCAACAGCAGCCACGCCGTGAACCGCATCGTCATCGCCGCGAAAGCCTTTGGCACCTGCGGCGTCGTACTGAATGACGAGAAGCTGATCGCCACCTCGCGGAAGCTCATCGCCCACGCCCTCACTCTGCGCGACAAGGAGGGGGTTTTCATCGAGAACGGCGGCCGCGATTCCAGCTACAACGTCGTTTCGATCCTCTTCGGCCAGGTCCTCGCCCTCCACGTGCCCATCCCGGAGTTCGAGGCCGCCCTGCCCGCCGCTATCGCCTGGCAGCTGACCCGCATCCTGCCCAGCGGAGAGGTCGATGTGAAGGGCAACACCCGTACCGGCGTCGGCGCGGAGAAATCCTATTTCGGCGACCCGAAGAACGTGAACTACAACGAGGTCGTCCTCGCGCTCACCTACTACGGTCTCGTGCATCACGACAAGGCCGCGCTCGAAGCCGCCGACCGCGTGTTCGCGTATTCGCGCAGCCCGGCCAAGTCCGCGAAACCCACCAAGTGATCCGCCGCGTCCTCGCCGCCGTCGTCCTTGCACTGGTTGCGCCCCTCCGTGCCGCGACGCCGCCGAACATCGTCTACATTCTCGCCGACGACCTCGGGATTGGGGATGTCTCTTGCTACAATCCCCAGAGCGCCTGGCGGACGCCCCATCTCGACCGGCTCGCCCGCGAAGGACTGCGCTTCACCGATGCCCACGCGGCCTCCTCCCTCTGCACGCCCAGCCGCTACGCGATCCTCACCGGCCGCTACGCTTGGCGCGGCCGGCTGAAGCAGGGAGTCCTCCAGGGCTACCATCCGCCCCTGATCGAGGCCGGCCGCCCCACCGTCGCCAGCTTCCTCCAGCAGCATGGCTACACCACCGCCGCCTTCGGCAAATGGCACCTCGGCCTCGACTGGGTGCGCACCGGCCCGCAGTTGGAGAATGTCGATTTCGCCAAGCCGTTTGCCAACGGCCCGGTCACGCTGGGCTTCGACCGTTTCTTCGGGATCAGCGCCTCCCTCGACATGCCACCGTACGTGTGGCTGGCCGATGACCGCGCCACGACCGTCCCCGCCACCACCATCGCCGACAGCCCCGCCCCTAAACTCTGGCGCGCCGGCCCGATCGGCCCCGATTTCAAGATGGAAGACGTGCAGCCCCGCCTCATCGAAAAAGCCACCGCCTATCTCGGCGAGCGCGCCGCCGCCCGCGACGGCAAACCCTTCTTCCTCTACCTCCCGCTCGCCGCGCCGCATACGCCGATCTTGCCCACGCGCGAGTTCGAGGGAAAGACCCACGCGACCTCCTACGGCGACTTCGTCACCCAGGTCGACGCCGACGTCGGCACCCTCCTCGCCGCCCTAGAGCGGCACGGCCTCGCGCAGAACACCTTGGTGATTTTCACCTCCGACAACGGCTTTGCCCCCGCCGCCGATGTCCCGGCCCACGCCCGGATCAATCACGATCCGAGCGGCGGCTATCGCGGCTACAAGTCCGATCTCTTCGAGGGCGGCCACCGCATCCCATTCATCGCCAGCTGGCCGGCCACCATTCACCCCGGCCGCACCAATGCCGAGCTCGTCGAACAGCTCGACCTGTTCGCCACCTGCGCCGAACTCGTTGACGGCAAACTCCCCGCGTCCGCGGCAGAAGACAGCGTCAGCCTGCTCCCGCTGTTCCGCGGCGAAAAGAACGCCCCGGCTTCGCGCACCACGCTTGTCAGCCATTCCGCCGAAGGCCGTTTCGCGATTCGCGATACCCGTTGGAAACTGCTCCTCTGGCCCGGCTCCGGCGGCTGGAGTTCGCCCACGCCCACCCCGAGCGTCTGGCTGAAAGTCGAGCGCACCGATCTCGCCACCCTGCCACCCTTTCAACTCTACGATCTCGTCGCCGACCCCGCTGAGACGAAAAACGTCGCCGCCGAACACCCCGAAATCGTCCAGCGCCTCGGTCGCCTCCTGCGCGAGACCATCGAGAGGGGCCGGAGCACTCCAGGGACAGCCCAACCCGTCAAGCTCGGGCCCGAGTGGCCGCAGACGGCTTGGATGACGCAGTTTGAACCGTAATCCCGCGGTCAGGCCCCTGCGGGACCCGGCCGCGTGACTTTACTCGGGAGAGCCTGCCTTGCGCCGTTGTTTGTCGGATTTTCGGTTTGGCGCCGGTTCCATCGCACACGTTCATGGCCATGAACTTCACGCCTCGCCTCCCAACCAGGCCTGGAGTTCACTCCGGAAACGGTACCTCGGCGAATCCGAACGCAAACCGAACTCGGCCCGCGAAATCGCCATCGAGGTCCCCTCCGGCGCGAAGACCGTCGCAGCCACCGTCCCATCGGCTCCGGCCCCGAAACCGCTGGTCCCCCTTTCGCCCGTGATTCACCGCAGCGTGATCGTGCTCCACCGGCGCCAGTTCACGGAGCAGAAAGACGTCGTCGCCAGGGTGAACGAGATGCGCAGCCGCTATCCGACGATCATCTGCGTGACCTGCTTCCGCGACCGCCTCACGCGCCACACCCAGCGCATCGGCCGCTCGGCCCGTGTGCCCGCCCCGCTCGCATTTCCTGGGAGCTGCCGCGGACCGCCGACGGTTTCAGCCGATCAGCCGAGGCCGTCACTTTGCCATTCGCCCCGACGCTCCCCCCGGCCTGAGCGGGGAAAACTACTCGGCCTGTGCCGCCGGCAAGTTGAGGAAGAAGGTCGTGCCGGTGCCGGGCGCGCTCTCGACGCGGACTTCGCCGCCGTGCGCCTGCATCACGTTCTTCACGATGGCGAGTCCGAGTCCGGTGCCGCCCTGTTCGCGCGAGCGCGCCTTGTCCACACGGTAGAAGCGCTCGAAGACGCGTTCTTTCGCCTCCATCGGGATGCCCGGTCCGTCGTCGCGCACACTCAGTTCCACCCGGTTCTCGCCCAAGGCCCGGCCGCCCACGGTCACGTGGCCCTCGGCGCGCCCGTATTTGATCGCGTTGTCGATCAGGTTCGAAAGCACCTGCCGCAGCCGCTCCGGATCCGCGCGGGCGACGAGCCCCGACGGCACCGCATTGGCCAGGGTCACCCCGCGCGCCCGCGCCATGATGCCAAAATCGTCCAACGAGTCCTGCGCCGCATCCCGCAACTCCAGCGCCTGAAACTTCAGCTCGATCCGACCCGAGTCCAGCCGGGCGAGCAGCAGCAGGTCGTCGATCAGGAGCGTCAGCCGGTTCGCATGTTTGTCGATGATCTCCAGGAACCGCGTCGCCACCGCGGGATCGTCCTTCGCGCCGTCGAGCAGCGTCTCCGCCGTGCTCTTGATCAGCGAGAGCGGAGTGCGGAGTTCATGACTGACATTCGCCACAAAGTCCTGCCGCACCCCCTCGAGCTCTCGCAGCCGGGTCACGTCGTGGAACACCAGCACTGCCCCCGCCGCCGCGCCGCCCGTGTCGCGCAACGCCACCGCGCTGATTTGCAGGACGCGGGGCGTCGGGCTCTCGATG
>JAPLTR010000824.1 GCA_026398065.1 Verrucomicrobiota bacterium
GCCCGTGCCGGCCTTGGTGAAGCCGGCGGTGCTGGAGAGGAGGCTGTTGACCGTGACGGTACTGGCCGAGCCAATGTCCAGGGTGGGCGTCGCGCCGGTGAGGCTGATGGTGCCGCCAGAAAAAGTGGGGCCGCCCTCCTGCACGGTGATGCCCGCGGTGGACTGGGTGCCGGAGACCGTGACCGTGTAAGAACTGACGGCGTCAGTGCCGGCGCTGAACACGGCGAACGAGCCGGACGTCCATTTGTTGCCGCCTGCGGTGCCGGCGGAATTGGTGCTCCAGTTTTTGTCGGCGTTCGAAGTCGACCAGGTGGCGGACGGCGAGGCACCACCGGCTCCGGCGGCGTTGCCGTTGATATCCCAATAAAAGGTGGTCTGGGCGGTCGCCTCGACGGCGAGGAAGCACGCGGCGAGAAGGACCCAGCCGGCAAGGCGGAGCCCGCCAGCGCGCTGAAAGGCAGAGCGCCAGCACAACCCCGAGAGAATTCCGTGGGTGGGCTGCATGATCTGGTGAGACGAGGAACCGATACCGTGTTCGACGGCTACATCGGCCCAAGGTGTCGGAAATGAATCATGGAAAAACACCCGCGCAAACGGGGAGCCTACTTACGCGGTCCCCGCCGGGCCGGGTCCCGCGCGCTCAGGCCGGCGCGGCGCGGCGACGCCAAAAGGCGAGGGCCGACGCGGCGGCGACGAACAGCGCGCCGTAGGTGGCGGGCTCGGGGACGGGCGTGATCTGCTTGTCGTAGCCCAGCCACGCGGTGGTCGAATTGGAGAAACCGGTGAACGTGACCTGGTTCATGGGGGTGGTGCCCCGGACATCGGGGGAGGCCCCGGTCCAGCTGGTTGCGAAGAAGTAGTCCACGCCGTTGACCCAGTTGGCGATCGTGAGGGTGACGCCGGCGTCGACGATGAATGTGGTGGCGTTCAGGATCGACGCCGTGGAGCTGCCGAAATCGAGGATGGAGTTGCCGGTGATGTGGAGCGTGCCGACGGTGAGGGTGGTCGCGTTGAGCGCGAGCGTGCCGCCGGAGAGGGTGAGCTCGCCGGCGAAGTTGATCGCGCTGTTGAACGTGAGCGAGCCGCTGCCCTCCTTGATGAGGGTGCCGGTGCCGGCGACGGTGCCGCCGAAGGTGGAGGAGCCGTTGTTCGTGCCGACCGTGAGGAAGCCGCTGGTCGAGAGGTCGATGAGGCCGGTGCCGGCGATCCGGTCGATCTTCTCGCTGAAGTTGTTCAGGGCGAAGCGGCCGTCGGAGTTGACGGTGACGGTCGCGGTGTCGGGGATCTGCTGATACGCCTGGAGGACGAGGTTGGCGGAGGAGGCGGCGCCGACGCCGTTGCCGATGGTGAGGGTGTTGCCGCCGACGGCGTTGACCGCGCCGGTCTTGGCGAGCTGGACGGTGCCGTCGTTGACGGTGAGGGCGCCGGTGAAGGTGTTGGCGGAGGTGCCGGACAAGGTGAGGGTGCCGGTGCCGTTCTTCGTCACCCCGGCGGTGCCGAGACCGACGACGCCGGACAGCGTGGTGTTGCCCGAGCCGTCGACGGTGAGGCCGAGGTTGGTGGAATTGACGGCACCCGAAACCGTGAGCGTGCCGGCGTCGCTCTGGATTTCGGTGGCGGCGGCGAGGGTGACGACGCCCGCGTAGGAGTTGGCGCCGGAAATGTTGCGCAGCGCGCCGTTGCTGGAGACGCCGGTGCCGGAGAGCGAGAGGGCCTCGGCGCCGACGAAGAGGTTGTTCTGAAGCTCGAGGGCAGCGCCGGAGCTGACGGTGGTGCCGGCCCCGGTGGAGCCGAGGGCGGCGGAATTCTGGACGTTGAGCACGCCGGCGGTGACCGCGGTCGCCCCGGTGTAGGTGTTGGCGCCGGAGAGGGTGAGGGTGCCGGCGCTGTTCTTGGTGAGCGTGCTGATGTTGGAGCCGATGACGTTGGTGACGGTGGTGTTGCCCGCGCCGTCGAACCGCAGGGTGCGGGAGGCGGCGTCGCCATTGATCGTGCCGGAGAGGGTGAGCGTGCCCGCGTCGCTCTGGATCTCGCTGTTGGCGGCGACGGTGATAGTGCCGGCGAAGGAATTGTTGCCGGAGATGTTGCGCAGCGCGCCGGTGGTGCCGACGCCCGTGCCGGAGATCGTCAGCGCCTCGGCGCCGACCGCGATGCCGCCCTGGATCTGCAGGGCCGCGCCGCTGGCGACGACGGTGCCGCCGGCGGTGGTGCCGAGGGCGGTGGCATTCTGAATGTTGATGACGCCGGCGTTGACGGTCGTGGTGCCGGTGTAGCTGTTGGCCCCGCTGAGCGTCAGCGTGCCCGTGCCGGTGTTCTTCTCGATCGCGAGATCGTTGGCCCCGTCGGTGATCGTGCCGGAGAAGGTCGTGCTCGCGCCGCCGTTGATCTTGAGGGTGAAGGGCGCGGCGGCCCCGAGATGCTCCAAAGTACCTGCGCCGGAGAGCGAGCCGATGGTCTCGATGTTGTAGGTGGAGTTGCCGTTGAAGCGGAGGGTGGCTCCGGCCAAAATGCTCACGGCGGCGGCGTTGTCGATGGCACCGACGGCGCCCTGCTTGGCGCTCTCGAGGACGCCGGCGTTGACGTTGATGTTGCCGGAGTGGGTGTTGAAGGTGTTCGAACCGAGGACGAGCGTGCCGGTGCCGGTCTTGGTGATCGCCCCGGAACCGGCGAGCAGGCTGTCGATGCGCGCGGTGAGGCCCGATGCGACATCGATCGTCGAACCGGCGTTGGCAATCGTGAGCGTGTTGCCCGTGATCGTGGCCGCACCCTCCTGGAAGGTGAGGTTGGCGACCGTGATGCCGGTGCCGAGCGTGACGGTGTAGGTGCCGGTGGCGTCGGTGCCGGCGCTGAAAACAGCGTGGTTACCCTGGGTCCAACTGGCGAACGTACCCGCTCCGCCCGTGGAGTTGGTGTTCCAGAAGGCCGCCCCGGCGGTATTCCACGCGCCAGTCGGCGTCGTGCCGGCGCCGGCGGTCGTGCCGTTAAGGTCCCAATAGACGGTCGTCTGGCTGCGAGCGGACGGGGCGAGCACAGCGAGGCCGACAACCATCCAGCCAGTGAGACCCAGCCACCGGAGTGACCGGAGGCGGCGAGCAGGCGGAACTTTGAGGGGGACGCGCATCGTGATTCGATGCGTCAGACACTAGGGGTTTTACCCCAATTGTGGATGACGCCGGCGGCCTGCGGGGCCTTCCAACCCTTCTTGATCGTCCAAGCGCGGACTTCCTATTCCCCGGCGGTGAAGTAGGTCATCAGCCCGAGAAGGCCGTAGGTGCCCTTGATGAGGCTGGAGACGCCGGAATCGTCGACACCGAGGTCCTTGAGGAAGGCCTTGGCTTCGTCGGCTGGGAGGTCGATGAGCTCGCTCTCGATCTTGGCGCTGATCGGCACGTAGGCGGCGTCGTGGTGGGTGCGGACGAACTCGGCGACCTTTTGCACGAAGGGATTCTGCTCGGCGGTCGCGAGGTCGGACTCGGCGACGTTGCAGGCGAAGAGCACGGGCTTCGCGGTGAGGAGCTGGAAGCCTTTCATGAGCGCCACTTCCTCGGGCGTGGCCACGAGGGTGTTGGCGGTCTTGCCGGAGTTGAGGTGGGGCTCGAGCTTCTGGAGTAGGGTGACCTCGATGATGGCGTCCTTGTCGCCGGACTTGGCCTTCTTCTGGGTCTTGTCGATGCGCTTGGTGACAGAATCGAGGTCGGCCAGCACGAGCTCGGTGGTGATGACCTCGATGTCGCGGACGGGATCGACGCCACCCATGGTGTGGATGATGTCGTTGTCCTCGAAGCAGCGGACGACCTGCACGATGGCATCGACCTCGCGGATGTTGGCGAGGAACTGGTTGCCGAGACCCTCGCCCTTGCTCGCGCCGGCGACGAGGCCCGCGATGTCGACGAACTCGATGGCGGCGGGGACGACGACGCTGGTCTTGGCGATCTTCTGCAGGACGTAGGCGCGCTCATCCGGCACGACGACCACGCCGACGTTGGGGTCGATGGTGCAGAACGGATAGTTCGCCGCCTCCGCCTTGCGGGAGCGGGTGAGGGCGTTGAAAAGAGTGGATTTGCCCACGTTGGGCAGGCCGACGATGCCAGCTTTAAGCATAAATAGAGACGCGGACGGTCTCAGCGCGGGCCGGGGTGGGTCAATGGAAAAGGCCGGGGACCGGCCAAGGGAGGCGGGGGAACCGCCTCAAAGCTTGCCGAACGGATCGGAGGTCCGGTCGCGATGGTGCCGGGAATGCCCGCTGTGGCTGCGGTGGTGGCGACCGCGGCGCTGGCGGCGACTTTTGCTTCGGTCCCGTCTGAGCACAAGCGTGACGACCACCCCGATGGCGATCAGGATCAGAACAAACACCACCCAGCCGGGAACGGCAACTTCCTCGTAGGCTTCTTCCATGACGGGACAAAAAGAGGGTGGCGCCGGGCGAGTGGCAACCTGCAATCGAGTGATGACAGAGCGGGCTGCGATGGGGTGGAAAAGTCAGGGACCCGGCGGAGCCGGGGAGCGGAAGGATTCAAAGGCGGGCGTCGCCCGTTGGCGGAGTTTTTCGCCGTCGCGAATGAGGAAGAGGGCGGCGAGGTGCTCACGGGTGGCGAAGGCGAATCCGGCGTCGGGGCCGAGGACGAACAGCGCCGTGGCGAGAGCGCTCGACGTCGCGCAGGAACCGGCAATGACACTGACCGAGGCAAGGGTGCTGGCGGCGGGACGGCCCGTGCGAGGATCGATGATGTGGCCGTAGCGCCGGCCGGCGATGAGGGTGAAGTTGCGGGAATCGCCGGAGGTGGAGAGGGATTGGCCGGAGAGGGCGACGACGGCGGCGAGGGAGGTGGGGGCGCTTGACCCGTTGGCTGAAGGGGTGTCGGGGAGAGTTGGGGGATTTTCGATTCCGGTGCGCCAGGTGGCGGCGGCGTGGCCGGCGGTTTTGATGTCGCCACCGAGCTGGACGAAGTGGTCGGGGGCGCCGAGCGCGAGGAGGATCGCACTGAGGGAGTCGGCGGCGAAGCCCTTGGCCATCGAGGAGAAATCTACGGAGACGAACGGGGAAGCCTTCTGCAGGGCAGGCGGGTCGAGCCGGGCGGCGAGGCGGTGGTAGTCGGCGCGCGCGCGGACGGCGGCGATCTCGACCTCGGTCGGGAGGGTCGGCGG
>JAPLTR010000132.1 GCA_026398065.1 Verrucomicrobiota bacterium
CCCGGACAAGGGGCTTGGGACATCGCCCGGTCCGGATGCCTTGGCAGCCGGAGCCGGGGCGCTCGGAGCAGGAGCGGGCGCCAGTGCGAGGGCCACGGCGGGCGCCGGCATGGGAGCGGGCGCGGGCGCGGGCGGTTGGTAGCCGCCGAGCGCCGCGGGCGCGGGCATCACGCCGGGAGGTGGGTTGCTCGCGAACATCGTCTTGGCCTGCGAGGCGGCGGGCGCGGGCATCACGCCCTGGTATTCGACGCCGTTGACGGTGAGGGGGCCGCTGGTGCCCTGGAGGGCGATGCGGATGCTGCGCTCCTTGTCGGCGAGCAGGTAGTCGGATTTCGCGAGGGGCGGGAAGATCCCGCGGAGGCCCTCGCCGGTGGGCTGGTGGCAGGCGGCGCAGTTGACGAGGAAGAGGGAGGCCCCGTTGCCGGGGGGAGTTTCGGCCGCGGCGGCGAAGGTCGCCGTCAGCAGGGACAACAGGCACGGGGCAACGGCGGACATGCGGGGTGGCATCCCAGCGTGGGTAGGCGAGCGCGGGGGTGGGTCAACCCATTAAGCGAGATGAAACTCGTCTTACGCCGGGGCGCCCCCTAGAAAAAAGAATATGCCTCAAGACCCCCATGCCCAGTTTGACCAAACGGTCCTCGAGATGATCGAGCACAGTCCCATCGGCGCGGTGCCCCTGACGCCCGCCTACCAGGATGCGCTCAAGCGCCTCTACGCCTCGCACCAGGCGTATGCGGACGCGGATCACAAGAAGGGCCACGTAACCGCGCGCTCGCTGGCGAAGAAGCCGCATTTCCACGCGGCCAACCTCGAGGAGCTGATCGCGGGCAGGATCGGGCCCGAGGCGCTGGAGGCGAACAACAGCATCTTCGACCGCTACGTGCAGTCGCTGCCGGCGGAAGTGCGGGCGCGGGCCGAGACGTTCCGCCTGACCGTCGCGGGCAAGGTCGCGCACCACCGGGCGAAGGTCGTCGGCGCGGACAAGATCGTCGTGGCGCACGACCCGATCCACACGCTGTTTCTCGTGCCGGGCGCGGGCCCGAACCCGGGCCTGCCCGGGAACTACCTCCACGGCGCGGCCGTGCAGCTGCACGCGACGGCGGACAGCGCGTGGTCGGTGCATGTGCACGACTCCGACGACGGCGACGCGCTCTGCGAGGTGCCGACGATGGCGGAGGCGCTGGGCAAGGTCGTCGAGGTGATGGAGTGCTCGCCGTTCATGATGGACGAGCTGGAGGCGCTGGGCTTCCGGCTGAAATGAGCGTGACGGCCGGGCCCGTAACAGAAAAAGCATGACACTCGCGGAACTGGGGTGGACCGACGCCCTCGCCGGGCTGTTTGCGCCGCAGGCCGCGCTGGGCCGGGAGCCGGCGCGCGTGGTGTGCGAGCTGCGGCGGAATTTCTACGCGGTGCACACGGCGGACGGCGAGGTGCTCGGCGAGTGCGGCGGAGGATTTTTCCACGTCGCGAAGACGCCCGACCAGTTCCCCGCGGTGGGCGACTGGGTCACGGTGAAGCGCCGCGAG
>JAPLTR010000359.1 GCA_026398065.1 Verrucomicrobiota bacterium
ATTGTCATCATGGTCAGCCGGGATTTGCATCACGTCAGCTGATGTATTGCGTGAGCAGCATCATGAGCAAAACCATCGGCGTGATCGGACTCGGCATCATCGGCGGCGTGTGGGCGCGGCACTATGCGGCGGCGGGGAAACTCGCCGGAGCGTGGAACCGGACGGCGCAGCCGGATTTCCCCTCGTGGAAAGCCACGCCGGCGGAGGTGGCCCGGGCGGCGGACGTGATCCAGCTCGTCGTGGCCGATCCGGTGGCGGTGAGGGCGGTGTTGGAGCAGATCGCGCCGGAGCTGGGGAAGGGGAAGATCGTCGTGCAGTCGAGCACGATCGACCCGGCGAGCAGCGTGGAGTTTGCCGCGACAGTCACGGCGCGCGGGGCCCGATACCTGGAGGCTCCGTTCAGCGGGAGCAAACCTGCGGCCGAGCAGAAACTTTCGGTGTTCTTTCTCGGGGGCGACGCCGCACTGATCGCGGAGGTCGAGGCGCTGCTGGCGCTGGTGTCGGCGCACCGTTTCGTGATCGGGACGGCGGAGCAGGCGGCGGCGTTCAAACTGGCGACCAACCTGAATGTCGCGGCGCAGATGCAGGGCCTCGTGGAGGCGCTGACGATCTCGCGTCATGCCGGGATCGCCGACGAGGTGTTCTTTTCCGTGCTGGCGAAGCACACGAGCTATTCGCCGCTCGCGAAGCTCAAGGAGCCGAAGCTGCGGGCGGGCGATTTTGCGCCGCAATTCTCGGTGAAACACATGCACAAGGACATGCGGCTGGCGTCGAAGATGGCGGGATGCGACGAGTTCCCGATGCTGGAAATGCTGCGCGAGACCCTGAAGACCGCCGAAGCGCGTGGCATGGGCGACGAGGACATCGCCTCGGTGATCAAACTGCTTGAGCAGGGCTGAGCGGGCCCGGCTCAGGTGTGCTCCGGCTGGATCGTGCGCTCGATGCGACGGTCCGGCACCAGCCAGATCAGGGCATTGCTCGCGTACAGCGCGATGGCAAGCCAGGGCAGATAGCACGCGACCGCGATGCCGGCGGCATAGATCACAATGGAAATCTTTCCCTTACGGTCACGGCCGATGGCGCGAGCGAGGGTCGAGTCGGGGCCGTGTTCGGCGAGCAGCGTGCGAACGAGGAAATAGTAGGCGATTCCCGCCATGAGGAGGACGCCGCCGTAGACGGCCACAGGGACGGAGGCAAAGTGGTTTTCACCCATCCAGCCGGTGACGAAGGGAAGCAGGGAGAGCCAGAAGAGAAGGTGCAGGTTGGCCCAGAGCACGGGGCCGCTGACGTGTTTCGCCGCCTGAAGGAGATGGTGGTGGTTGTTCCAGTAGATACCGACGTAGACAAAACTGAGGATGTAGCTGAGGAAGACTGGAAGGAGAGGGCGGAGCGCCGCGAGGTCCGTGCCATGGGGTACCTTCATTTCGAGGACCATGATCGTGATAATGATGGCGATCACGCCGTCGCTAAACGCCTCGAGCCGGCCTTTGTGCATGCGACGAGGAAAGATTCGGGCTGGTATGGGGGCAACCCGGATGTTGCGCGGCGGGCGGGGCTCGCTAGCGTGCTAGGCATGAGCGATTTTGTGCAGGCCGGGCAGATGACTGAGACCAAGGATGCGTTGGGGCGCGTGCGCGCCAACATGCGGCTGACCATCAGGGGCAAGGACGAGGTGATCGAGCAGGTCTTGATCTGCCTCGTGGCGGGCGGGCATCTGCTGATCGAGGATCTGCCGGGACTCGGCAAGACCACCCTGGCGTACTCGCTCGCGCGCTCGATGGATTGCGCATTCTCGCGCGTGCAGTTTACCAGCGATCTGCTGCCGAGCGATGTGACGGGTGTGGCGATCTACGACGAAAACGTGAAGGAGTTTGTGTTTAAAAAGGGCCCGGTGTTTGCGAACGTCGTACTGGCGGACGAAATCAACCGCGCGACGCCAAAGACCCAGTCGGCGCTGCTCGAGGTGATGGACCGTGCGCGGGTGACGGTCGACGGCGAGGCGCATGCGGTGGGCTCGCCGTTCATGGTGTTTGCGACGCAGAATCCGGTGGACTACGAAGGGACCTTTCCGTTGCCGGAAAGCCAGATGGACCGGTTTCTGATGCGGCTGCAGATGGGATATCCGAAAGCCGAGGACGAACTGGAGATTTTGCGCACCCAGCGCGGCGGTTACGACGGGATCGCGCTCAACCCGGTGGTGAACCGCGGCGATGTGCTGAAGCTGCAGGCGCTGGCGCACAAGGTCTTCGTCGAGGACAGTGTGCTGGATTACATCCTCAAAATCGTGACGGCGACGCGCACCGAGGCGGAATTTCGCGCAGGGGTGAGCGTCCGGGGCGGGTTGGCGCTGCGGACCGCGGCGCAGGCGCGGGCGCTGGTCAACGGGCGCGATTTCGTGTTGCCGGACGATGTGGCGGAACTGGTGATTGCGGTTCTCGCCCACCGGCTCGGGCTCGCCCGGCAGACAAGCGACGCACTGGAGGAACGGCGCGCGGTCGGGGCGGTGCTTAAACGGATCGTCGCGGCGATTCCCCAGCCGATGTGACCGCGGGCGGGGCGCCGATGATTGCGAGTGAAACCAATGTCTGGTCCGGTCCCGGGACACGGGGCGCGCGGCGGAAATTCACCTGGAGCGGGCTGCTCTGGGCGCTGGTCCATCCGCAGCGGGGCCATCGGATCGTGCCGACGATCCCGGGCATTTTGCTGATCGGTCTGTCGATGGGCATCGGCACGGCGGCCTACAATTCGTCGAGTAACATTCTTTTCATCACGCTGTCGCTGCTGCTGGCATGCCTGATTTTGAGCGGGCTGCTGTCGTGGCTGAACCTGCGGGGCGTGGCATGGCGGCTGGCGCTGGCCGCCCCGTTGCGCGCGGGACACGAGGCCATCGTCGGGCTGGAGCTGAGAAATCAAAAGGCCTTTCTGCCGACGTACGGGCTGTGGTTCGAACTGACGGCGCGGACGGTCGAGGCCGGGGTGCCGCAGCGCGCAGAATCGACGGTGACAGGGCGCGGGATCGACGTGAAGGAGATGCTCGCGAAGGCGGACGCGGCGGTGACACGCGGGCGGCTGGCGCTGCGGACCCGGCTGGAGCCGACGGGCGACATGCGCCTCGAATGGGTGTGCAAACCGGATCGGCGCGGGCGGCTGCGGGTCGAACTCGCGGGGGTGGGGTCGCTGTTTCCGTTTGGATTTTTGAAAAAGGAAATCGGCACCGAGCTGAAGGTGGAGACGGTGGTGTGGCCGGCGCCGGTGGAGTATCAGCGCCACGCCGTCGTGTCTTCGCGACGGCCGGCGGGCGGCGAGCGCGTGCCCCGGGCGGGCACCGGAGGGGATCTGCATGCCCTGCGGCGCTATGCGGTGGGCGACTCCCACCGGTTGATTCACTGGAAGGCAAGCGCACGGACGCAGACCCTGCTCGTCCGGCAGTTTGCGGCGGAGAGTGCGGAGGGTTTCTCCCTGTGGTTGCGGACGGATGCGGCGGTGTGGCCGCGTCCGGAGCAATTCGAGCTGCTGGTGAGCTTCTGCGCGACGCTAGGGGAGGATTTGTTTCGGGAAGGGCGGTTGACCGGGGTGGCGATCAACGCCGAAGAGCCGGCGGCGGTGCGCCGCGTGCACGATATGGAGGCCTTTCTCGACCGCCTCGCGGAGGTGGCGCCGCTCGAAGCCGCCAGCGGCGTGCCGCGCGGACTGGAAGGGACGCAAACGCGGGGGCGGAAAAATGTGCTGACATTTATCCCGGAGGGCGCGCGCGGGGTGGCGGCCTACGTTGACGGCGAAAAAGTGGCTTCAGTATGAGTGCGACACCCATGAGTGAATTGGCGGGACGCCGGTCCCGAAAGCCCCGGCCGCAGCTGGCGCTGGAGGAGTTGCACCAGTTGAAATGGCTGCTCGGCGGGATGCTCTCCCTCCTCGCGGTGTGGACCGTGTTCTACATGGAGGTGGAGGCGTGGTCCCTGATGGCGGTGACGACGGTAACGACGGTGGCAACGATGGTGTGGCCGAGGTTGCCCGCGCGGGTACCGGCCCTGGTGCACGTCCTGGTGTTTCCGGTGATCGTGGCCTTTTTTGCCGTCGATCTCTGGATCACCGCGGAGGTGCTGCCCGCGATGGTGCGGCTGGGCATCCTGCTGCTGCTGTATCGGGGAATCAGTTACCGCCAGCGGCGCGACGACCTGCAGGTGATTGTGCTCGGGCTCTTTCTTATCGTGGTGGCGGGCGTGCTCACGGTGTCGCTGCTGTTTGCGGTGCAGATCCTGATCTACACCGGATGCGCGCTGGGCTTTCTCCTGGCGATCACGCTGACGGAGGCGGCAGAGGGGGGACAGAAGCCGGTGCCGTACAAGGCCGGGGAACTGCCGGCCTGGGCGGCACATGCGGAGTGGGGCCGGCTCTTCCGGCGGCTGCGCGAGGTGGCGGACTGGCGGGTGATCACGTTGGGCGGGGTGTTGTTTGCGGGCGTCGTGGCGCTCTCGGCGCTGCTGTTTATGGCCATCCCGCGCTTTCAGTTGGAGAACAGTCTCTTTCTCGACCGCTTCATCACAAAGAAGGCGAAGTCCGGCTTCACCGACTCGATCAAGTTTGGCGACGTGACGGACATTCAGCAGGACACGAGCGTGGCGCTGAGCGTCGACGTGTCAGACCGGGCGCAGGTACCGGCGTCGCCGTACTGGCGGATGCTGGTCCTCGATGAATATCGCGACGGGAGTTTTCGTTTTTCGCCCCAACTGCGCCTGGCGGCGCTGGGGAACGAGCGCACGGACATGGGGCTCCGCGGTGAGGCGAAGCCGCGGCTGGGCGAAGCGGTGTACTGGACGTTTTATCTGGAGTCGGGCGTCAGCAAATACCTGCCGCTGCTCGGGGAGTTCGAGCGCGTGGCGTTTCGCGAACCGCAGAACTTCCGGTTTGCCGGACAACTGAATGTGCTGGCGCTCCGCGATGAACCGGTGTCGATGACGGCCTACCGCGTCGAGGGTCTGGATACTTCAGGCACGCTGCGGGACGCGGCGTTTGCGCGCCGCTGGAAGGAGCGGGACGCGACGACGGAACAGCGCATCACGATGCAGTACCGGGTTGCTGTCGACGAAGGTGACCGCCTGAAGCTGGCTCAGATCGTGTCGGAGATCACGGGAGGGGCTCCGACGGTCTCGGCGGTCGAGTTTGCCCGGAAGGCCGAGGACTGGTTGCGGAAAAACCACAGTTAC
>JAPLTR010000975.1 GCA_026398065.1 Verrucomicrobiota bacterium
ATCAGCGCGTCGGGCTTGCCGTTGCAGTTGAGGTCGAGGGTATGCACCGTGCCGTCATCGCCGCGCGTGCGGCTGGTGCCAAGGCGCTGTGGTTCGCAGGATTTGGCCTCAGCCTTGCGCGGTGACGGCGCCATCAGTGCGCTCGGGGGCGGGGTAGCGAGCAGGCGGGCGACTTCACCGGCTGTCACGCCGATGCTTGTGAGTGTTTTGTCGTCGGTGCGTTGGACGTCGACGGCGAGCAGGCGGCCCTTGGCGTCGAGCACGGGGCCTCCGGCGTTGCCGGTGGCCGTGCGCGAGCGAAAGCGGATCACGTCGGCACGGTGCTGCGTCCCGGCTTCCGATTGCCACGTGTGGCCTGAGATGACTTTCGTCAACGTTCCCTGTGACAGGCTCCAGATCTCGCCATAGGGGTGGCCGAGGATCGTCAGGCCGGTGCCTGTTACGGGCTTCTGCTTCTGCGCGAGGCGGATGGGTGCCATCCGGCGGGGGCGGTCGGGGACCTCCAGCAGCGCGAGGTCGCGCGTGGGGTCTGTCCTGACGACTGTCGCGGTGACGGCGTCGGCTTCGGTGAGGCGACGGTCGCGGTTCTCGGGCATGAAGATGACGCCGACCTGCGCGTGGTCGCGCAGGATGTGCCAGCTCGTGACGAAGGTGCCGTAGGCCTCGACAAGCGTGGCCGAGCCGAGCTTGTCCGGGGTGACCACAAGGACAACGGATTTTCCGTAGACGTCGAGGGCGTTGTCGCGCTTGCGCGTGCGGAGCAGGTCGGCGCGATCGTCACGCGCCTTGCGCACGGCTTCCTCGACGCGCGACGGTGGCAGTCCCGCGGACGCCTTGCCTACGCCTGACAGGTTGCCAAGCGCAGGGAGAGGGGCCGTCGAGGTCGCGCCGGCCTCTGGCCGCGGTGGCATGGTGACGGACGTGCGGTCGTCTGCGGACGCGGGTGCGTGCAGCAGGCAGAGCGCCGTGCAGGCCGTGAGAATTCCGGTTTTGTGGCTCGGAGCCATGCGTTGAAGCCCTCGGGTTGGTCGCAGCATGAATCCGGGACTCTAGTCGCAAGATTCGGGCAAGGTCACGCGCGAAACGATTTCTGTCCGCAAAGTTCATTTTCGTCGTGTTGCCAAGGGCACAACCTAGCTCGTTCCGTGACGTGCGGGAGTTGCGGTGTGCATTCAACCACTGGCATATGGGCGGCCTATGGAGGCCCGTTTCATGTACACGCTCTACATTGCCAACAAGAACTATTCGTCGTGGTCGCTGCGCCCTTGGGTGCTGATGAAGGAACACGGCATCGCGTTCGACGAGCAGTTGAGACGCTTCGAGCCGGGTGGTGCGTGGGCGACATTCCGCGGCTTCTCTCCAACGGGCAAGGTGCCGACGCTGCGCGATGGCGAGATCACGGTCTGGGACTCGCTGGCGATCGTCGAGTATCTCGCGGAGCGGCATGCGGGCGTCTGGCCTTCGGATGCGAAGGCGCGGGCGTGGGCGCGCTCCGCGAGTGCGGAGATGCACTCGGCCTTCGCGACGTTGCG
>JAPLTR010000705.1 GCA_026398065.1 Verrucomicrobiota bacterium
TGGTATGAGCGGGAGGGCGCGGCATACGCGGAATGGTTCACGGTGGACCTGGTCACGGGCGAGCGCACGCTGATCAACGATGTGACATCCACAGCCATTAAGGCCTATGTGTGGGTGGAATCGGCGCTAGCGATCACGGCCCAACCGCAGAGCCAAGTCTTCACCGCGGGCGCTAATGTCACGTTCACCGTAGCTGCCGCCGGGACGCCGCGTTTGGCGTATCACTGGCTCAAGACCGGGGCGGCGCTGACAGACGGTGGGAACATTTCGGGGGCGCTCAGCCCGACGCTGAGACTGGCCAATGTGCAGCCGGCCGATGCGGCCAGTTATACGTGCACGGTTTCCAATGCGGCGGGGGCGGTGACGAGCGCGGCGGCGGCGGTGGCGGTCACGTCGCCGAGCGCGGTCAATCCCGCGCGCCTTTCGAACCTCGCGGTGCGCACCACGGCCGGACCGGGTGCGCCGCTCATCGTGGGTTTCGTCGTCGGTGGCGCCGGCACGGCGGGCAACAAGCCGCTGCTGCTCCGCGGGGTCGGACCGTCGCTCGGTGCGCTCGGGGTGGCGGGGGCGTTGGCCGACCCGCGGCTCGTCCTGTTTCACGACGGCGACCCGCTCGCGAGCAACGACAACTGGGAGGGCAACGCGGCGGTGGCGGCACTCGGCGCGCGGCTCGGGGCGTTTGCGTTGGAGGGTGCGTCGAGCAAGGATGCGGCGCTCGCGGCGTTTCCCGACACGGGCGGCTACACCGTGCAGATTGCCAGCGGCGACGCGACGAGCGGCACGGCGCTGGCGGAGATCTACGATGCGTCGACGGCGTTCTCGGCGACGGAGCCGAGGCTCGTCAATGTCTCGGCCCGGAGCGAGGTGGGCGGGGCCAACGGCGCGTTGATCGCGGGTTTTGTCGTGGCGGGGCCGGTGGCGCGCACGGTGTTGATCCGCGCGGTCGGGCCGGGGCTCGCGCAATTTGGCGTGAAGACGGCACTGGCCGATCCGCGCCTCACGCTGTTCCGGGGCGGCACGGTGGTGGCGGCGAATGACGACTGGTACGGGGCGCCCAATGCCGTGGCGGTCGCGGCGGCGGCGGTCCAGGTCGGCGCGTTCCGCCTGCCGACGACCTCGGCGGACGCGGGGCTGTTGCTCACGCTGCCGCCGGGCAGCTACACCGCGCAGGTGAGCGGACCGGAGGGAGCGACGGGCAGCGCGCTGGTGGAGGTCTACGAAGTGCCGTAGGCGATCAAGCCGCCCTGGCGCGGAAGCTGCGCCATTTTTCGAGGGGCAGGCTGGCGATGGCGATCAGGACGATCTGGCTGATCGCGAACCCGACGAGCCACCAAAACGCCTTGTCCATGAAACCGTAGCTGTGCAGGCCGACGCCGAGCATGTTGACGCCGAACCAGCTCCACGCGGTGATGATGTTGCCGGCGATGGCGAGGGCGGCGAGACCGCGCTGTTTCGCCAGGCCGCCCCAGCGGGCGTGGAGGAGGAGGGCGTTCCAGATCACGATCATCAGCGCGCCGTTTTCCTTCGGGTCCCAGCCCCAGAAGCGGCCCCAGGACTGGTCGGCCCAGATGCCGCCGAGGGTGGTGCCGACTAGGCTGAAGAGCGTGGCGAAGCACACGATGCCGTAGATCATGCGCGAGAGCGCGTCGGCGGTGGCCTTGTCGAGCGACGAGGTGAACACGCCGCGAACGACGTAGATCAGGCCGAGGAAGCCGGCGAGGAAGGTCGCGCCGTAGCCGGCGGTGACGGTGACGACGTGCGTCGCGAGCCAGAAGTTCGAGTCGAGCACGGCCTGCATCATCTCCAGCGTGTCGCCGCCGAGCGAAAGATAGTAGCCGATGAGCAGCGTGGCGAAACCGATGATGCCCGCGGCCACGGAGCCGATGGCGTTGCGATAGAAATACTCCAGCGCGAGACAGAAGCCGACGGCGATCCAGCCAACGAACAGCGAGGACGAGTAGAGGTTGGTGACCGGCGGGCGGCCCTCCAGCCACATGCGCATCACGATGCCGTAGGTGGCGAGCAGCCACGCGAGGCCGATGAGCCAGAAGGCGGCGCGGCCGAGCTCCGCGGGCCAGCGGAGCCACGAGACCACGGCGACGAAGAAGGCGAGGACGTAGAGGATCATCGCCGTGTAGAACGGCTGCGCGGCATTGAAGCGCGTCTCGGCCTCGGTGCGTTTCAGCGAATTGGGGAAGGTCTTCTCCAACTGGGCGCGGTAGAGGCGGAGCACCTCGTTGAATTCCTTGGCCTGGCCGGCGTTCCAGGTGCGGGCGAGGCCGGCGTAGACCATGATCGTGGGGCTGACGCGGCCGGTCTGGAAGGTCTCGATCAGCGAATCGCCGACCTTGCTCCAGCCGCCGACGTTGGCCTCGCCGTCGGCCGGGGGCACGGACAGCAGGTAGGCGAGTTCGCCCATGCGCTGGAAGCGGCCGCCGGACTCCATCATCTGGTTCACGAGGGCTTCGTCGTGGGGCTGGTTGGCCTGCTTGGCCTTCACGGCGGCGACCCCGGCGGCGACGGAGTTTTGAAACGTCATCAGCTCGCCGAGGAAGTCCTTGTGGTCGGGGGCGACGAGGCTGGCCTTGAGCCGGAAGTAAAGGGCGACATTCGCGTAGAGCTGAACGACCGCTTTTTGAAACGGGGAGCGGACGGCGGGTTCGACGGGCTCGGCGAGCTTGGCCTGGCGCACGAGTTCATCGAGCTTCGGTTCAAGCTGCTTGTACGAGAAGCGGGACTTGGTGGCCGGCAGGAAACCCAGGAGGGCGAAGGTGCGTTTGACGGCGCTGTCGTACACGACCTTGGTGTCGTCGGGGCCGAAGCCCATGAGCGACTGCAGCTCGGTGGAGTCGATCTTGAAGGTGGGATAGGTGTCGGCCTTGGTTTGGTTGAAGACGACGTCGGCGAACCAGTGAGCAGGCGTGTCGACGAGGGGTTCGCTGATCTCGGGCGTGCTGACGCGCTGCCGGCCCTGCAGCACCAGCAGGGTGGTGCGGGCGACGGTATCGAGGGGCTTGACGCGACCGTTGACGACGACCGGGATGCGGCCGAAGGCGACGAGGTCGAACTCGCCGGCGTTGCGTTCGGGCAGGAACGACCGGGCGACCATGGCCAGGCCGAGCAGGGCAAAAATGAGCGGGAGAAACTTTTTCATGCGACGGCGGGTTTGGGGGTGGCGCGGCGTTTGGCGATGAAGGCGAGGAGGCTGAGGCCGAACTGGAGGAGGAGCCCGAACGACATCATGATACAGGCGATGTACGGGAGGAGCCAGCTGGGGTTGCGCACGACCTGGAGGCCGGTCTGGCCGATGGAGCTGTTCATCTGGTACTGGTAGAACGTGTAGCCGCCGTAGCGCAGCGGGTTGTTCATGTAGATCAGCACCTCGCGGTCATCGCGGCCGTCGGGGGTCATGAGCTTGATGCGGCTGGAGTAGTTCTTCGGGGTGTCGGTGCCGACGTAGACATCGTGCGTGACCTTGAGGAGCTGGAGCGAAAACGGCTTGTAAGCGCGGGCGACGCGCAGGGCGATGCTCCAGGTGCGGCCGGCGTGGGTGAAGGTCTGCGGCGCGCCGAGATCGGGCGAGACGAGCCAGGTGCCCAGCGAGCCCTCCGCGCCGACGAGCTCGACGACGGCGGCGGGTTGGTTGTTCTCGTTCATCTTGTACGTGGGCGCGAGCGGCGTGAGGGCCACGGCGGGGCCGATGCCCTGCGTGGCGGCGGGCACGACGGCGGCCGTGGCGGGCGAGGGGGCGGCGTTGCCGTCGCGGCGGGCGAGGGCGGCGTTGACGTAGTAGGCCTTGGTGGCGACGCGGAACGGCAGCTTCGGGTGCTGCACGACCTCGGTGCGGGCGAGCTTGGTGTCGGGGATGGCGACGACCTCGTCGAACTGGGCGTCGGTGGTGTCGATCAGGACGAGTTCGTGGAGGCGGAAGCTCTCGGAGTAGTTGCGGATTTCCCCTTCCTTGAGGGTCATCTGGTAGTCTTCCTGCCAGAGACCCGTGAGGAGTTCGCCGATCAGGAGGACGATGATGCCGGCGTGCGTGAGCTGGATGCCGGCCTTGCGCCACTCGAACTTCAGGCGGTAGATGTGGGCGGCGACAAGGTTGAGGAGGAGCAGGCCGCCGACGAGGTAACCGCCCGGGAGCGGCACGTACAGGGAGCCGACGTGCCAGATCGCGATCCACGAGCGGTAGAACTCCTCTTGCACCGTGTAGATGCCGAGGTCGACTTGGGCGAGCGTCGAGGCGAAGACGAGCAGGAGCGACAGGGCGAGCAGGACGACCGTCAGCGTGAGCGAGACGAAGAAATTGCGGATGGAGCGGACGGCGGGGTTCATGGCGCGGAGGGGGCCTTCACGGTCTTGAGGAACTCGACGAAGGCGGCTTTCTCCTTCGCCAGCGGGGCGGCGGGACCCATGAGCTTGAAGAACCAGGTGGAGCCGCGGAAGGGCACGATGGCGCCGAGGAGGCGCTGCTGGCCGTTGTCAAAATCGACGAAGGCGACCTTGAGCCCACCCTGCTCGAACCGCGTGATCGCGGAGGCGAGTTCGGCCTCGCCGGCGGGGGCGAGCGAGAGTTGGCCGCGCCAGCGGTTGAGATTGGCGACCTCGCCGCCGACGTCGCCGGGGAAGGCGGTGATCGAGAGGTCGGCGGGCGTGCCATCGGCGGGGACGGCGTAGCTGCCCTTGCGCATGGCGGAGGCGGGCTTGGCCTGCCAGTGGGCGGGGGCGGTCCAGGTGAGGCTCGCGCCGTCGGCGGTGGCCACGGCGGTGTTGGCCATGGTGGCCGGGGCGTTGGTGCCGGGAGCGGCGGAAGGCGCGGCGGGCGCCGGCGCCGGGGCGGGCGCCGCTTCCTTGGCGACGCGGTAGGTGGTGGTCTCGCGCTCACGGCAGCCGGCGGAGACGAGGCTGAGGGCCGCGACGAAGGCGAGGGGGAGGGTCGTGGATCGCATGAAGGGTGAAAAAGTTTCGGGTTTGACCGGAGACGGCAACCCTATCCGCCAAGTTTCCTCGCCCCAAAAATGCGACCGCGGCGCGCGGGGTAACAGATCTGTTACCGATGGCCGCTGGACTGGCGGGGGATTGCGCATTGCGTCCGTGGGTGCGGCCGACCCGGCGATTTCCGCCGGGTGCCCGTCCACTACTCCTCCCTATGAAAAAAGTTTCGATCCGCGGATGGTTGTTCGCGTCCGTAGTCCTCGCCGCCTCGCTGGCGGCTCGCGCCCAGGTCATCGAATTCCGCGCCACGATCAACGCGGCGCAGGAAACCCCGGCCACCACGTCGACCGCGACCGGTTCGGCCATCCTGCTTTACGACCTCGGGTCGAACACGTTCGACCTGTTCGTGTCGCTCAGCGGCCTGTCCAACACCGTGACGGCCTCGCACATTCACGAGGGCGCGCTCGGGGCCGCGGGCGGCGTGGTGACGAATCTCGGGGCGGAGGCGGTTTACACCCGCTCCGGCACGACGGTGACGGGGATCTTTCGCGGGATCACGCACGGGGGCAACAAGCTCACGCTCCTGCAAAACGGCGCGTATGTGAATTTCCACTCGGCGCAGTTTCCCGGCGGCGAAGTGCGCGGGCAGCTGATCGCCCGGCCCGTGCGGCTGGTGGCGGTGATGGACGTGGCGCAGGAGCAGGCGGCGTTTCCGGCGGTGAACCTGGCGGGCGCCAACCTCGCCGATTTCGGCGCGGCGGTGATGAGCTACGATCCGGGCACCAACCGCATCAGCCTGCGCTCGTCGGTGTATAATTTCCGCAACACCCTCAGCAACTCCCACTATCACGAAGGTGCGCCCGCGGTGAGCGGTCCCGTGGTCCTGAACCTCGGCAACAATGCCAACGCGGGCGGCTATACCTCCGCGGACGGCTACATCGCCGGCAGCTTCGACCTGCCCTACACGGGCGATCCGATCAAGCTGCTCACCGGCGGCGCGTACCTGAACTACCACAGCACGACCTTTGCCGGCGGCGAACTCCGCGGCCAGGTGCGCGCGACGAACGAGATCCCCAGCTCGCGCCTGATCAATGTTTCCACCCGCGGCTTCGTCGGGACCGGCAACCAGCTCCTCATCCAGGGCATCAGCGTGACCGGGCCCGATCCGGTGCGCATGCTGATCTCGGCCAAGGGGCCGTCGCTCGCGGCTTTCGGGGTGACGGGGGCGCTGACCGATCCGGTGCTGACCCTCTACGATTCGGCCGGCCGCCAGATCGCGCAGAACGACAACGTCGGCAACACCACCGGCACCGAACTCGCCAACGTGCCCGGCGCCCCCACGACCGCGGCGGAGTCCGCTCTCCTCGTGGTGCTGCCCCCGGGCAATTATTCGGCCGTCGTCTCCGGCTCCGGCACGACGACCGGCATCGCCCTCTTGGAAGCGACCGACCTGCGGGTCATCGGCCTGACCCCCGCGGCCACGCGCCCGGTGATCACCGACGTGCGCACCCCGGCGAAGATGTTCCTCGCGGACACCGAGCGCCTCCGGCAGGCGACGCGGGCGGCGCTCGAACTGTGCGGCGGCACGCCCCCGACCTTTAGTGCGGTCAATCGCTGACCGGCCTCAGTGGATTCGCTGGAACCAGACGCCCGCCACCGTGAAGGAGGTGGGCGTTCTGGTGAACACCCGCTCCCTCTCGCGATGACCACCTTCTCCTCGCTCAAGATATGTCGGATGTTCGGGGCGTCCGCCCTGCTGGCGCTGGGGCTCCGGGCGCAGGTGATCGAGTTTCGGGCCGCGATCACCGGGGCGCAGGAAGTGCCCGCGGTGTCGTCGCCGGGCACGGGCTCGGCGGTGCTGCTGTACGACCTCGGCACGAACACCTTCGACCTCTTCCTCACGCTCACGAATTTTCCGAACAACCTCGTCGATGCCCATCTCTTCGAGGCGTCGGCGGGGGCCAACGGCGCGTCGGCCCTGATCCACTTCCCGCTGTCGGCCTTTGCGCGCAGCGGCAACACGGTCATCGCGACGATCCTGCGCCGGGCCTACCCCGGCGACCGGCTCAGGCTGCTGCAAAACGGCGCGTATCTGAATTTCCATACGCCGCAGTTCCCCGGCGGGGAGATCCGCGGGCAGCTGATTGCGCGGCCGAAGCGGCTCGTGGCCACGCTCGCCGTGGCGCAGGAGCAGGCGGCGTTTCCGGCGGTGAACCTGGCGGGCGCGAACCTGGCCGACTTCGGCGGGGCGGTGATGAGCTACGACCCGGGCACGAACCGGATCAGCCTGCGCGTCTCGGTGTTTAATTTCCGCAACACGCTCAACAACTCCCACTATCACGAAGGTGCGCCCGGGGTGAGCGGCGGCGTGGTCCTCTCGTTGGGCAACAATGCGAACGCGGGCGGCTACACCAACGCGAGCGGCTTCATCGCAGGCACCTTCGACCTGCCGTACACGGGCGATCCGATCAAGCTGCTGACGGGCGGCGCGTACCTGAATTTTCACAGCACGACCTTCGCGGGCGGCGAGGTGCGCGGGCAGGTGCGCGCGACCGAGGAGGTGCCGTCGTCCCGGATGTTCAGCACGTCGACGCGCGGCTTCGTGGGCGGCGGTGGGCAGGCGCTGATCTCGGGTATCAGCATCGTCGGGCCCGACCCGGTGCGGATGCTCATCACCGCGAAGGGACCGTCGCTCGCGGGCTACGGCGTGACGGGGACGCTGGCCGATCCCTTTCTCGAACTCTTCGACGCCGCCGGACGGCAGATCGCCTTCAACGACAATCTCGGCGCGGTCGCGGCAGGCTCCGATTTCGCAACGCTGCCCGGTGTGCCCACGGTCCCGGTGGAGTCGGCGCTACTGGTCGTCTTGCCGCCGGGCAACTACACGGCGGTCGTGACTGGCAACGGCGGCACGGGCGTCGCGCTGCTGGAGGCGACCGACCTCCGGATTGTCGGCGCGACGGCGGCGGTGGCCGCGGCCGTGCCGGAGATACCGCTGGCGAATTTCTAGGCTTGGCTCAACCCGCTGCGGCCCGCCCGGACCGCGCCGCAGTCGGCTGCAACGAACCCGGCGCCCTTTTGCGGGGCGCCGGGTTTTTGCTTTGCCGCCCGGCGGCCGGCCCCGGATAAACAGGGCATGACGCTCTCCCCCCTGGGCGATTCCGCCGTCGTCGTCGCCCTTGGCTCCGAACTCGATGCCACGACGTTGCGGCGGGTGCAGGCCCTAGTCGCGGCGCTGGAGCGCGACTGCCCGGCCGGGGTGGTGGACGTGGTGCCGGCCTTCACCAGTGTGACCGTTTACTATGAAGTGGCGCACATCGGGGGCTACGCCCGGCTGTGCGCGGCGCTGGGGGCACGGATGGAGCGGGCGGAGTCGGCGCTGGTCGCGACTGCGGCGCGGGTGACCGAGATTCCCGTGTGCTATGGCGGGGAG
The DNA here is from genome assembly GCA_026398065.1 of Verrucomicrobiota bacterium. Lineage (GTDB taxonomy): Bacteria > Verrucomicrobiota > Verrucomicrobiia > Opitutales > Opitutaceae > GAS368. Next base: position 8,369 of record JAPLTR010000705.1, read on the forward strand.
TTTGGGCCCGATCTCGGCGAGGTGGCGGCGCGGGCGGGAGTGAGCGCGGACGAGGTCGTGCACTTCCATGCGGGCGGCGACTACCTCGTGCATGCGGTCGGGTTTGCGCCGGGCTTCGCCTATCTGGGCGGCCTGCCGGCGAAACTCCACACGCCGCGGCGGGCCACGCCGCGCACCGGGGTGCCGGCCGGCACGGTGGGGATCGGCGGGGCGCAGACGGGGGTCTATCCGCTCGCGACCCCGGGAGGCTGGAACCTGATCGGCCGCACGCCGCTGCGGCTGTTCGATGCCGGCCGGGCCGACGCGGCGCTGCTGCGGACGGGCGACCGGGTGAAGTTTCGCGCGATCTGCGCGGAGGAGTTTGCCACATGGCGATAACCGTCAACCGCGCGGGGATGCTCACCACGGTGCAGGACCTGGGCCGGCGCGGCCACCGGGCGGCGGGGGTGCCGCTGGGCGGCGCGATGGACCCGCTGGCGTTGCGCCTGGCGAACCTGCTCGTGGGCAATGCGGAGGACGCGGCCGGGCTGGAGTTCACCCTGCGGGGACCGGAGCTGACCTTTGCGTCGGAGACGACGATCGCGGTGGGCGGCGCGGACTTTGGCGGCGTGCCGCGCTGGCAGCCGGTGCGCGTGCGGGCGGGGGAGCGCGTGACTTTTGGGACGGCTCGTACGGGCTGCCGCGGGTACCTTGCGATCGCGGGGGCGCTCGACGTGCCGGTGGTGCTGGGCGGGCGAGGGACTTATTTGTGCGCGGCCATCGGGGGACTGGAGGGCCGGGCGCTCCGGGACGGCGACGTGCTGCGGGCGGCCGAGCAGGTGCGCCGGGTGCTCGGGCGCTGGCACATCGACGAGCGGATACTGCCGGCCTACTCGGGTGCGCCGACGGTGCGGGTCGTGCGCGGCGCCCAGGCGGAGGAGTTTGGGGCGACGCTGACCGAAGCGGAGTTCAAGGTGACGCCGAAATCCGACCGCATGGGCGTGCGGCTCGCCGGACCCGGGGTGGCGCGCCGCGTCGCGACCGAGCTGACCTCGATGACGGTGGCGCCCGGGACGATCCAGGTGCCGCCGGACGGGCAGCCCATCGTCCTCATGGCCGACGCGCAGACCATCGGCGGGTATCCACAAATTGCACACGTGGTGACGGTGGATCTGCCGTTGATCGCGCAACTGCAGCCGGGAGACACGGTGCGGTTTCGCGAGGTGACGGTCGAGGAGGCACACGAGCTCGTCCTCTCGCGGGAGCGCAAGATGGGGATGTTGCGCGAGGGCCTCGCGGAGAAAGTGGTGGGCGAGCCGCCCCTGCTCCCATGACGATCGACCTGAACTGCGACCTCGGCGAAGGGGCGGGGCACGACGCCGCCCTGATGCCGCTGATCACCTCGGCGAACATCGCCTGCGGCGCGCATGCCGGGAACGTGGAGACGATGCGCGCGACGGTGGCGCTCGCCCAAGAGCACGGGGTGGCGGTCGGGGCGCACCCGGGATTCGAGGACCGCGAGAATTTCGGACGGCGGGAACTGCCGGTGACGCCCGACGAGGTGCGGCGGCTGGTGACGCGGCAGGTCGAGGCGCTGCGGGCACTCGGCCCGGTGCGGCACGTCAAGGCGCACGGGGCGCTTTACAATATGGCGGCGCGCGACGCGGCGCTGGCGGCGGCGGTGGCGGAGGCCGTGCGCGCGGTGGATGGGGATCTGGTGCTGTTTGCGCTGGCCGGGAGCGAACTCGTGCGCGCGGGGCGCGCGTGCGGGCTGCGGGTGGCGAGCGAGGTGTTTGCCGACCGGACGTATCAGCGGGACGGATCGCTCACGCCGCGCGCGCGGGCGGACGCGTTGATCACCGACGAGGACGCCGCGTTGGCGCAGGTCCTGCGGCTGGCGCGCGAGGGCGT
>JAPLTR010000080.1 GCA_026398065.1 Verrucomicrobiota bacterium
CGCGATGCTGCTGGAGCTGAAGGACAAGAACGCCGTCATCAAGGCGCAGGTGCCCATCGGACTGACGGTGCTTGCCGCCAACATCGCGATCCTGTGGTGGTGTGGGTACCGTTTCTGATGAAAACCGTTCTGGTCACAGGCTTTGAACCCTTCGGCGGCGAACGCCTGAATCCCTCGGCGGAGATCGCGCAGCGCCTGCACGGCGTTTTGATCGCCGGGCACCGCGTGGAGGGCGCGGTGCTGCCGTGCCGGTTTGGGGCGGCGATCGTCGAATTGAGAAAACGGATACGAAAGACCCGGCCGGTGCTGGTGGTCTGCGTCGGGCAGGCGGGCGGCCGGCCGGAGATCACGCCGGAACGCGTGGCGATCAACGTCGATGACGCGCGTATCGCGGACAACGGCGGAGCCCGTCCGGTGGATGCGCCGGTGGTGCGCGGAGGGCCGGCGGCGTATTTTTCAACCCTGCCGATCAAGGCGATCGTGGCGGCGCTCCGGAAAAAGGGCGTGCCCGCGAGCGTCTCGCAGACGGCGGGCACGTTTGTGTGCAACCATGTTTTCTACGGGCTGATGCACGCGCTGCGGCGGCGGCGCGCGGTGCGCGGCGGATTCATCCATGTGCCGTTTTTGCCGGAGCAGGCGGGCAAGGGGCAGCCGAGCCTGCCGCTGGCGACGATGGTGGAGGCCATCACCCTCGCGGTGGAGACGGCGCTGCGCCGCCGGCGCGATGCGCGGAAGGCGGGCGGGGCGACGCACTGATTTTACCTATGAAAACGTGTCAACGGATGGTGGCGGCGATGGCGGCGATGTGGCTGGCGGTGGCGGTCTGGGCGGCGCCGCTGCCGGAGGCGATGGGGGATTTCGACGCGTATGTGGCGCGGACGATGAAGGAGTTCGAGGTGCCGGGGATCGCGGTCGCGATCGTGAAGGATGGCGAGGTGGTCTGGTCGCGTGGCTACGGCGTGCGCGAGCTCGGCAAAACGGAGACGGTCGATGCACACACCTTGTTTGCCATCGCCTCGAACACGAAGGCCTTCACCGCGGCGTCGCTCGCGATCCTGATGGACGACAAGAAGCTGAAATGGGACGACCCGGTGACGCAGCACCTGCCGTGGTTTGCGATGAGCGATGCGTTTGTGACCCGGGAGATGACGGTGCGCGATCTGCTGGCGCACCGCAGCGGGCTAGGGCTGGGGGCGGGCGACCTGCTGTTCTGGCCCGCGACGACCTACTCGACGGAGGAGGTGGTGCGCCGGCTGCGCCACGTGCCGCTCGCGACGAGCTTCCGCAGCGCGTACGCGTACGACAACATCCTCTACGCGGCGGCGGGGCTCGTGATCGGCGAGGCGGCGGGGCAGCCCTGGAGCGAGTTTGTGCGCTCGCGGATCTTTTTGCCGGTGGGCATGACCGAGACGAAGACCAACTGCACGGAGCTGCGGCCCGGCGACAATGTGGCGACGGGGCACGCGCGGTTCGATTTCAAGGACCTGCGCACGGTGCCGGCGCTGGCGTGGGACAACAATTCGGCGGCCGGAGGGATTTACTCAAATCTAACCGACATGGCGAAATGGCTGCGTGTCCAGCTGGACGGCGGGCTGCTGCCGGCGGGGGCGGACGGGAAGGAGCGGCGGCTGTTTTCCGCGGCGCGGCAGCGGGAGATGTGGTCGGTCGTGACGCCGATGCCGATCCGCGAGCCCTCGATCGCGGCGCTGGGGCCGACGAAGCCGAATTTCCAGGGTTACGGGCATGGCTGGGTGCTCTCCGACTACCGGGGCAAGAAGCTCGTCGCCCACACGGGCGGCTGGCCGGGGCAGGTGTCGAAGGTCGTGATGATCCCCGAGCTCAAGCTCGGTGTGGTCGTGCTGACGAACCAGGAGGCGGGTGCCGCCTTTCAGGCGGTGAGCTGGCGGGCGCTCGATGCGTTTCTCGGCGCGCCGCCGACGGACTGGATCGCGGCCTACGCCGAGGCGGTGAAGAAGGGCAAGGACGACGCCGAGAAGTCGTGGGCGAAGCACGTCGCGGCCCGCGACCCGAACGCGAAGCCCACCCTCCCGCCGGCCAAAGTGACAGGCACCTACCGGGATGCCTGGTACGGCGACGTGACGATCGCCGAGGAGTCGGGCCGTTGGGTGATGCGTTTCAGCAAAACGGCGGATTTGGTCGGGGAGCTGGAGCCGTGGCAGCACACAACCTACATCGTGCGGTGGCGCGACCGCGCGCAGAACGCGGATGCGTTTGTGACCTTCGCGCTCACGCCGGATGGCGACGTCGATGAGATCAAGATGGAGGCGATCTCACCGGAGACGGACTTCAGCTTCGACTTTCACCATCTGAAGCTGAAGCCGGTCAAGCGGTAGGCGGCGCGACCTTCGCGGCCTCGACGGTGAGGGCGCAGATGTCGTCGTCGAAGTGGGCGTGGCCCGTGAAGGCGACGATCTCGCTCTCGAGTTTCTTTAGCAGCTCGGCGCCGGGGGTGCCGACGTGGGCGGCGAGGAAGGCGCGGAGGCGCTCCTCGCCGAACTGGTTGCCGGTGGCGTCGCCCGCCTCGAAGAGGCCGTCGGTGTAGCCGAGAAACACGTCGCCCGGGGCGAAGACGCATTCGTGGCTGGTGTATTCGAAGCCCTCGATGAGGCCGGTGGCGGGCTCGGGATCGTCGAGCGAGAGCTGATCCACGACGCCGGTCGCCGCGCGCAACACGAGCGGCGGCGGATGCCCGGCATTGCCGAACGAAAGCGTGCGGACGGTGGTGTCGATGACGGCGTAGAAGGCGGTGGCGAAGACGGGCTGGCCGGTCTGGTGCACGATGGGCATGAGGGCGCGGTTGATCTCGCCGAGGACCTGGGCGGCGTCGCGGGCGTGCGGGCCGACCTCCTCGACGACGCCGCGGATGAGGGCGGTGAGCAGGCCGGCGCGAACGCCATGCCCCATCACGTCGCACACGAGGATGCCGCAGCGGGTGTCGGAGAGGCGGACGATGTCGAAGAAGTCGCCGCCGAGGGTGGAGGCGGGCACATAGCGGTGGGCGAAGCGGAGCGTGCTGGCCTCCGCCGCGACGCCGCGGGGGAAGATCGGGTAGGCCTGGGAGAAGAACGCCTCCTGGATCTGGCGCGCCATGCGCACATCGGCCTCCATCTCCTCCGTCCGCTGCTGCAGCTCCTGCTGCATGCGCTTGCGCTCGGTGATGTCGTGGCTGATCCCGACGATGCCGATGACCTTGCCGCGGACATCGAGAAACGGCACCCGGGTGGTGAGGGCCCAGCGGGTCTGGTCACCGGCGCCGAAGTCGGATTTTTCCTGGTTGAGGATGGGCTCGCCGCTCTCGATGACCTTGCGATCGTCGGCGATGGCCTGCTGGCCGCGCTCGCCCGGGAAAAAGTCGAGGGTGGTGCGCCCGCGCGCCTCGTCCTGGTGCTCGAGCCCGAGGAGGCGGAGGTGGGCCTGGTTGTTGATCAGGTAGTGGAAGGACGTGTCCTTGACGAAAATGCGGCTCGGCAGGTGGTCGATGATGGTGCGCAGGAGGTTTCGTTCCTGGCTGAGCTTGTCCTCGGCCTGCTTGGTGGCGGTGACGTTGCGGGTGACGCCGAAGGTGCCGATGATGCGGCCGTGGCCGTCGCGCCAGGGCATCTTGGTGGTGGAGCCCCAAGCCTCGGTGCCGTCGCGCTTGGTGATGCGCTGGACCTCGCCGACCATCGGGCGGCCGGTGTACATGATGACCTGTTCCTCGGTGAAGGCGCCTTGGGCGTGGGCCTGGGAGAAGAAGTCGAAATCGGTCTTGCCGATGACCTCGTCGGGGCCGGCGGCACCGAGCCAGTGGGCGTGGGCGCGGTTGACGCGGACGAAGCGGCTCTGGACGTCCTTGAAGTAAATCCGGTCGGGGAGGTTCTCCATGAGCAGGCGCAGAATGGCGGAGTCGAGGGACTCGGCGGACTCTTCGGGTGCAGGGGACGCGGGGGTGCCGGGGGGCGTTTCGCTCATGGAGGCAACCATCCGTGGCAGGTGGGGGGGGCGGGCGCAATCCCGGTTCTGCGGACCCGCCGTGGGCCGGGCCGGAGGGAGGGAATCACCAGGAGGGGGGCCGGGGCGGGGTTCCGGGGCATTGCCGCAGGGACGGATTGCACAAAAGGGGAGAGCGTGCATGCTGCGGTCGTTCGCCGGTGGATTGTGCGTGCACCGGAGCGGCGCGCGGTGCTGACCGGCGGGGCCGTCGTTTTTTGATCAGTCCAACCCACCCACTACAAAAATATGCGTCCACTCCCCCAAGGCGGCCGCGCCGGTTCCGTTGAGACGGCCGAGGCCGGTTTCAACCTGCATTTCAAGCCGCCCTCCCCGGGCAATTCCCAGGGGCTGACCCCCGAACACCTGTTTGGTGCGGCGTGGGCCGCGTGTTTCAACGGTGCGGTCAAATACATCGCGAAGGAGTCGGGGCACGCCGACGAGGGGATCACCGTGACGGCGCATGTGCAGCTGCACCCGGAGGGGCCGCAGCCCTTTTCGGTGGAACTGCTCGTGAGCATCCCCGATCTCGACGAGGGGAAGGCCGAGCACGTGATCGCGAAGGCCCACGCCATCTGCGCCTATTCGAAGGCGACCAAGGGCAACGTGGCGGTGAAGATCACGCTGGACTGAACGGGCGGCGCGGCCGGATCCGCCAGCGGTGAGCAGACCGAAAAGCGCCCGCGAGCGGGCGGCCTGCCTGGCGGACCAGGGCTGAACCCAGCGACTACTCCTTGATGATCGAGAAGCGGTCGCGCAGCTCGCCCTTGTCGTTGATGAAGGTGAGGTCGAGGCGGAGGCCGTCGATGTCAACGACGCTGGAGCCGGGCTCGTTGAGCGAGACGTAGAAGGCGGGGTGGTTGAGCTTCACGGGCTTGGCGCTCGCGTGGCCGGCGCTGCCGGTGACGACGTTGATGTCGCCGGCGTGCGGGGTGCGGGCGCGGGGCTTCCGGTAAACGACCACGCCGTCCGCTTCGACCTCGCCTTTCTGCTTGATCATGGTGGCGGCGTCGAAGGTGGTGGACTTGCCGTAGTGGCCGTCGAGGAGGAAGGAGCGTTCGTAAACGTGCGAGTGACCGGTGAGGACGAGATCGACCCCGCCCGCCTCCATGATCGGGAGGAAATTCTGGCGCATTTCGTTCATGCGGCCGGTGCTGTCCTTGTCGCTGTCGGAGTCGTGCGTGCCCTTGGTGTAGGGCGGGTGGTGGAAAAACGCGATGATCCAGTCGCGCTTCGTGGCGGCGAGATCGGCCTTGAGCCACTCCATCATCGCGCCGGTGACGGCGCGGTCGGAGTCGCTGGAGTCGAGGGCGATGAAGTGGATGTTGGCGTGATCGAAGGAGTAGTAGGCCTCGGTGCCGGAGGCGACGCCGCCGGACTGGGCGCGGGTCGGCAGGGTGAAGAGGTCGTAGTAGACGCCGGACTGGGTGATCGAGTTGGAGGACTTGGCGTCGTGATTGCCGAGGACGGACCAGAGCGGGGTGGTGCGCAGGGTCTCGGGGTACATCTCGAAGATGGCCTTCTGGTAGTCGGTGTCGGTGCCCTCGGGATAGGCGTTGTCGCCGAGGAGGAGCACCATGTCGGCGCTACGCTTGCCGGCGAACTTGAGGTACTGATCGCGGACGGCGCGCTGGACGTCGTTCTTGGTGCCGGGGTCGCCGAGGACCCAGACACGCGTGGGCTGGGCGGGCCCGGGCTCGGGCGGGGTGACGAAGGAGTAGGTGGGGGTTTTGCCCGGGGCGTCCTCGGCGACGGTTTCCGTGGCCGTGGCGGCGGCCTTGGTGGGCTCGGCCTTGGTCGTGGCGGTGGCCGTCGTGGCCTTGGCGACGGGCTCGGGGCCGAAGGTGTAGTAGTAGCGGGTGTTGGGCTTCAGCTTGCTGAGAAAGACGATGTGTTCGGAGGAGATGCCCTCGGCCTTGGCGGTGGAAGTGAGCTCGGTGCGGCTCAGGCCGTAGCGCACGATCGAGACATCGGTGTTATCCGTGCGCCAGCGGACGACCATGCTCGTGGGCGAGGCGGACTGGAGATAGGGCCCGCGGATGATCGTGGTCGCGGCGGAGAGGCCGCTGACGGCAGAGAGGGAGAGCGTCGCGGTCGCGAGCAGAGTGAGGAGGCGCAGCTTGATCATGAAAGGCGTGGTCGGTTAACGGGTGGTGTCGGCCAGACGAGTGAGTTCGGCGGAAAGTCGCGCGGTATCGGGCGATTCCGCGAGCCAGGCGGGCAGGCGCGCGACGGCGGCCCGGGCGGCGGCGTAGGCGGCGCGGGCCTCGGGGGCGCGGCCCGCCGCGGTAAGGAGGTCGCCGCGGCGCTTGAGCCAGCCTTCGGGGCGCCCGGTGTTCGCCGCCAGGGAGTCGAGGCGGGCGAGGGCGGCGTCGGTGCGACCGAGGGAGATTTCCAGGTCGAGGGCGCGGAGATGGAGTGTGATCACCGGGCCGAGGAGGGCGATGGCTTCCTCGAGGGAGCGGAGGGCGTCGGCCGGCGAGGCAAAGAGGTCGGCGCGCTCAAGGAAGAGTTCCGGGCGGGGGGATGCGAGATGGGCGAAGGCCGCGGCGTAGTCGGCGAGGGCGGCGGGGTGGAGGCCGAGGCGGGCGAGCGTACGGGCGCGGAGGATACGCGTCTCGGGATCGTCGGGGGTGGCCGTGAGGGCGCGGTCGAGGTGCGCGCGGGCCTCGGCGGGGTGGCCGGTGGCGAGGGCGAGGGCGCCGCGCGCAAGGTCGAGGCGGGGCAACTGGGGCGAGAGTTCGGCGGCGCGGAGGTAGTTGGCCTCGGCCTGGGCCCAGTCCTCGTGTTTGGCGTAGAGCTCGCCGCGTTCGAGGTAGAGGGAGGCGTCGCCGGGGGCGGCGGCGAGGCGCTCGGCGAGGCGGGCGAGGGCGTCGTCGATTTCCGGATGAGCCCACGCCGCGCCCGCGCTCGACAGGTACCGCCGCCAGCACGCCAGGGTGGCGGCGAAGGCCACCAGGAGCGCGCCGTAGGTGGATGGCTCGGGGACGGGCGTAAGCGGGGTGACCTGATTGTCGTAGGACTGCCAGCGTGTGCTGTTGCTGGCGTAGCCGTTGAACGTGACCTGGTTCATGGGCGTCGAGCCGGTGGTGTTGGCGGTGGCGCCGGTCCAGCTCTGGGCGTAGAAATAGTCCACGCCGTTGACCCAGTTGTTGATCGTGAGGGTGACCCCGGCGTCGATGATGAAGGTGGTGGTGTTGAGGAGGGAGGCGGCGGAGTTGCCGAAGTCGAGGATGGTGTTGCCCGTGATGTGGAGGGTGCCGACGGTGAGGTTGAAGCCGTTGAGCGCGAGGGTGCCGCCCGAGAGGAGCAGCGTACCGGCGAAGTTGATACTGGAATTGAAGGTGAGGCTGCCGGCGCCCAGCTTCTCCAGGGTGCCGGTGCCGGTGATGGAACCGCCAAACACCGAGGAACCGCCGTTGACCCCGATGCTGAGCTGCCCGGAGGCGCCAAGGTTGAGGTTGCCGGTGCCGGCGATGAGGTTGAGGGTCTCAGACTGGTTGTTGAGATTGAAGCGTCCGTCCGAGTTGATGGTGAGCACCGCCGAGTAGTCCGGAATCTGGTTGGACGCGAGCAGCGTGAGGTTGGCCGAGTTGGCGGCCCCGGAGCCGTCGCCGATGGTGATGGCTCCGCCGTTGGTCGCCGCGGTGCCGGCGGCCTTGTCGAACTGCACGGTGCCACTGTTGATGTTGAGGGCGCCGCCAAAGGAGTTGGCGCTGCTGCCGGAGAAGGTGGTGGTGCCGGTGCCGGTCTGGGTGATCCCGCTGCCGGAGCCGTAAACCGCGCCAGAGAAGTTCAGGTCACCGGCCCCGACGAGGGTGAGTGTCTGGCTGGCGCCGAGACTGACGTCGCCGGAGGCGGTGAACGAGCCGGCGTCGGCCCCGATGCTCGCGCTGCCGGCCAGGGTCACCGAGCCGGTGAACGTATTCGTGCCGCTGATATTGCGGAGGGCGCCGGTGGAGCCGACGCCGGAGCCGTCGATGTTCACGCCGCCCTCGTTGACCGTGATGTTGTTTTGGAACTGGAGCGCGCCGCCGCTGCTGACGGTGTTGCCGTAGGTCGAGCCGCCGAGGGCGGACGAGTTCTGGAGGTTCACCGCGCCCGCGGTGACGTTGAGGGCGCCGCTGAAGGTGTTGGCCCCGGACAGCGTCAGGGTGCCGGTACCCTGTTTGAGGATGCCGCCATAGCCGCCGCTGTCGGTGATGGCGCCGGAGAAGGTCGTGTTGGAGGCGTTGCCGACGGTGAGGACGCCATTCTTGATGTCGAGGGCGCCGGAGCCGGCCAGCGAGGCGACGGTGGCGTTGTGGCCCCACCCAAGGTCGACGGCGCCGGCGGCCCCGATGCTGAGGGCGGAGCTGGCGGACAGGGCGTTGCTGACCGAAAGTTGGAGCAACCCGGCGTTCACGGTGGTTGTCCCGGAAAATGCGTTGGCGGCGTTGCCGAGGATGAGGGTGCCCGTGCCGGCCTTGGTGA
>JAPLTR010000737.1 GCA_026398065.1 Verrucomicrobiota bacterium
CGGCGGCCACCAGCCGCCCCGCGCGGGTTTCCAGTCATTTGCGTAACCGGCGATCAAGCCCGCTATGAGGACCGCGAGCGCCACCGGCCCGACCCAATCCGCGCGGAACTGCGCCGGGACAAACGCGCCCGGCAAGCGCACGCTCAGCCTCACCAGCTGCTCGATGCCCCAGAGCACGAAGCCCGCCACCGTGTTGGCCATCGCCGCCCCCCAGGTCCAGCCGGCCAGGCCGAGGAGCAGCGACGCGAATCCCACGAAGGTCGCGAGCATCGCCGCGGGAATGAGCACGAGATTCGCGACGAGCGCGCCGGGTGTCAGTAGCCGGAAAAACTGCACACCCGTCAGCAGGCCCACCAGCGTCGTCGCCACGCCGATGGCCAGTGCGGTGGCCGTGCCGTGCCAGGCCTTGGCGGTCAGGCGTTGCCACCACGACCAGGTGGCGGGCGGGAGATCGCGCCATGGCTTCCAGCGCTCCAGCCACGCGTCACCCAAGGGCAGCCCCAGCACCAGCAGGGCGGCGACGATGGCATAGCTCATCAGGAAGCTCGCACTGAACAGCTGGAGCGGGGCGATGAGCAGCACCACCAACGCCGACGCCACCAGGGCTGCCAGGGGATTCGCCGGCCGTCGCAGGACGAAGGCCGCGTGCAGGAACACCGCCATCACAAACGCCCGCACCGCCGAGGGCGACGCGCCTGTGATGTCGACGAAGAGCCAGAGGAGGGCCGCGCCTACGACGAACCGCGCCCAGCCCGGCAGCCGCAGGAGCACCAGGATCAGTTGCAACGCCCCGGCGATCACTCCGATGTTCAGGCCGCTGATCGCAAAGAGATGCATCGTCCCGCTCTGCATGAACAGCGCGTGCTGTTCGTTGCTCAGTTCGTGCGTCTCGCCGAGCATCATCGCGCACAGGAGCCCTGACAGGGCCGGCCACCGTTCCGCGATGCCCAGCGCGAGGATCGCCTTGAAGCGGGCCGCCGCCCGCGCGCAAAACCGGTAGTAAGCCGTCGCCGGCCGCTCCTCCGCCAGCACCTGGCCGCGTTTCAGCCGGAAGTTCATGCCTGCGCCCGCGAGGTAGCCGTCGAAGGTGTCCGACGGCGGATTCTTCGGAATGGTCTCCAGCACGCCCACCGTCGCCACCACCGCACTCCGCACCGGGGCCGCTTCGCCTTTCTTCAGGGCCAGGGAAAAGTAGAGCCGTTGCCCCACCAGTTCGCGCAGATGGTCATCCGCACGCATCACGGTCGCGAGCCCCGAGGCCCGCCGCGCGTCGGATTGGGTAAACACGCGGTCGATCTGCAGGCCGAGGCGCGCCTCGCGCGGCGGGAGGGTCTCCCAGGTCGGCAGCAGTTTCCCCGTCGCGAGCCCCGCCATCAGCGGGAGCACGAGCCAGAGCAGCGGCGCGCGGTGTCCGAGGCTGCGGCTTGTCATGGCAAACTGTGAAACCGCTCTTGCCTCCGGATGCACCCCTTTTCTCCGGGCTTTAATTGCGGGCGTTTCGGGTCCAGTCATGGTGTCGCATGTCCGCCGCCGACCAGCCCGACCTCTTTGCCGATGACGCCCCTCCGGCGGACCAGCCCGCGCCCGCCGCCCGGGCCACGCACCAGCCGCTCGCCGCGCGTATGCGTCCGCGCAGCCTCGCCGAGGTCGTCGGACAGGAGCACATCCTCAAACCTGGCAGTCTGCTCCCCCGCCTCGTCGCGCAAAACCGCTTCGGCTCGCTGCTCTTTTACGGCCCGCCCGGCTGTGGCAAGACCAGCATCGCCGAGGCCATCGCCCGCGAGACGAAGAGCCGCTTCGTGCGCATCAACGCCGTCATGTCCAATGTGGCCGAGCTCCGCGAAATCCTCGCCGCCGCCCGCCGCCGGCCCGAGGCCGCGACGATCCTCTTCATCGACGAACTGCACCGTTTCAACAAGTCACAGCAGGACCTCCTGCTGCCCGATGTTGAGGAGGGCAGCGTGCGCCTCATCGGCGCGACCACGCACAATCCCGGGTTCTACGTCAACCCACCGCTCCTCTCCCGCAGCCATCTCTTCCGTCTCGAACCGCTCGCCCCCGCCGCCGTCGCAGGTGTCCTGAAGCACGCGCTGTCCGACGTGGAGCGCGGTCTCGGCGCCCGCCGGGTGACGGCCGACGACAAGATCCTCACCGACCTCGCCGTCCTCTGTGACGGCGACCTCCGCCGCGCGCTCAACGCCCTTGAGGTTCTCGTGCTCGGCCTGGACGAAGGCGCGCAGGTGACGTCCGCCGAACGTGAGGTCTTTGCCCGGGAGCGCCGCCTCCGCTACGACGCCGACGAGGACGAGCACTACGACACGATTTCCGCCTTCATCAAAAGCTGCCGCGGCAGCGATCCGGATGCCGCCATGTACTGGCTCGCCAAGATGCTGGCCGGCGGCGAGGACCCGCGCTTCATCGCGCGCCGCCTCGTGATCCTTGCGAGCGAGGACGTCGGTCTCGCCGACCCGCAGGCCCTTCCGCTCACCGTGGCCGCGCACCATGCCTGCGATTTCATCGGCCTGCCCGAGGCCGAGCTTACGCTCGCCCATGCAACGCTCTACATCGCGACGGCGCCGAAGAGCAACACCGCCACCCTCGCGCTCGGCGAGGCGCACCGCGTGTTGAACGAGCAGCCGGTGCAGCCCGTGCCCCTGCCCCTGCGCGACAAGAGCGGGCAGGCGAGCAAGCAGGCCGGTCACGGCAAGGGCTACCGCTACTCGCACGACTATCCCGAAAACATCTCCGGCCAGGACTACCTCGAAAAACCGGTCACGCTCTACACCCCCAAGCCCGTCGGCTGGGAGGCCAAGATCGCCGACCGCCTCGCACGCTGGCGGGAGCTGAAGGCGAAGATCCGCCCCGCCGGCACTTGAAGCTCAATAGTCGCTAGGATTCGAATTGGTTGAGGTATACTTTGTGCACGCTGCTTTTTGCGCACTCGTCGACGACCTGCACGACCTCCTTCCACACGGCTCCCCTTTTCGCAAAGACGACGACGTAGTCGATTTCTTTGCTCAATACGCGCTGGTCCAGAAACTCCCGAATCTTATCGTGGGGAATCCACTGGTCGCCCATGAACGCTTCGCCATTCACGACCTCGAAGCGTACGGCCTTCTTCAATCGCCAGTTGTCTTTCACATAGGGCGGCGCTTCCCACCAGATACACACACGCGACAGCCCGGAGTCGTACCCCGGTGCTCCCGAGGAGAGGGGAAAATCGGGCTCATCGACTTCATAGTGAGCGAGCACCAAATAGCTTCCGAGGACCGTTACCAGTACCCCAGTGAGTCGGATGATTCGCTTCATGGCGGGTGGGGGTGAGTGAAGACCGGTCGTGACGCCGGAGCCTCGTCGGAGACAATGGCTGGATTTGCTTCGCCGATCAAGTCACGCGTTCGGGGTTTTATGATTCCCTGACGTCAGGGCGCTTGCCGCCGCGTCTCACCCGGCTAGGCTGCCCTCATGAAAACTCTCGTCGCAGGTTGGCTGGCTTTGGTGATCGCGGCGGCGGCGGGTGCGCAGACCGCGACCGCGCCGACGACCAAGACCGACCCCAAGGACGCGAAGAAGGCTGTTCCCGCCGCTCCGACCAAGAAGGACGAAAAGAAAAAGAAGGAGGAGCCGCCGGGGAAGATCGACGGCATGGCGATTCCGCGCGGCACGGGTTTCATCGGCATCCAGATCGTGAACGGCGTGTTCAAGCTTACCGCGTACGACGCGAAGAAGAAGCCGGTGGCGGCGGATTTCACCCGGGTTGCCCTGCGCTGGACCCCCTCCTACCAGAAGGCCCCGGAGCGCGCGCTGCTCACCCCGGGAACCGGCGTCGGGGTGTTCACGGCGGAAAAGAACGTGCGGCCGCCCCACTCGTTCCGCCTCTTCATCACCCTGATCAAGGGCGACACCGACGACGCGCCGGTCGAGAATTTCACGGTGGATTTCCGCGCGGACGGCGCGGCGCCGGACGCGACCGCGAAGTAACCCTCGCGCGGACGGGGCCGCTGTGCCTTGCTCCGCGTCCCGATGTCGATCCCTCCCTCTGTTGTCCCTCCCTGCGCCGGCTGCGGCGTGTGCTGCCACCTCCTGGTGGAGCTCGTCGCAGGCGACGAACAGGTGCCGGAGGAATACGTGGTCGAGCACAGCGGCATCCGTTGCATGGACCAGCACGGCGACGGCGCCTGCGTCGCCCTCGATCCGGAGACGAAGCTCTGCACGATCTACGAGCTCCGTCCGCAGACGTGCCGGATCTTTGCGCGCGGCGGCGAGCTGTGCCGCCGGGTGCTGAAACTGCCGGCGGAAAACGTGGCGGCTTCCTGAGCCTTCGAGCCCATTTCCTCTTATGGCGAGAAGTGTCGTCTTCAAGAAAAGCCCGCGGTGCGAACTCTGCCGGCTGCCGCCGCGCTGGTGCGTGTGCGAGGCGCACCGGGTGATCGAGAGCCAGCTCAAGGTCGATGTCCTCATGCACCACATGGAGGCCTGGCGCCCCAGCAGCACGGGCCACCTGATCAACCGCGTCGTCGGGGGCACGGGGCTGCACGTGTTTCGCAAGGAGCGCCCGCTCCTCCGCGAGGAGATCGTGCAGCCGGGCCGCGAACTCTGGATTCTCCACCCGACGGGCGACGACCTCCCGCCGAGCGCGCCGCCCGCGGGCGTGCAGGTGCTGCTGCTCGATGGCACGTGGATCCAGTCGACCGACATGATGCACGCCGTGGACTCCTGGGGCCATCGCGTGAGCCTGCCGATGGCGGGCGAGAGCCGCTACTGGCTGCGCGCGCAGGCGGCGGACGACCGCTTTTCGACCGTCGAGGCGTTGCTGTTTCTGATGGCGGCACTGGGCATGAAGGCCGAGCACGCCCAGCTTCAGCTTCAGTTTGAACTGCACGTCTACGCCGGACTCTGCGCGCGCGGAAAGAAGGCCGACGCCGCGGACTACCTGTTCTCTTCGCCGGTGAGCGAGATCCTCAAGGGCCTCATCCCGACCCTGAAGCCGTGGTCGCAGCCGAGCCGGCGAGACCGGGGGTTGTGAGGTGAAGCCGAATCGACAGGCCGGGCGCGGCTTCGCAGCGTGTCCAAGGTTTGCTTCGCGTCCCTTCATCCGTCCATGACCGACCGCCCCGACTCCCGCAATCCCCTCCGCCGCCTCAAGGCCTCCCTGCGCGACCTGCGCGCCCGGCATAAGGAACGCCATCAACCCACGTCCTATGGTTTCGTCTTCGCCGACCGCGTCGACTACCTCGACGCCGCGCGGTGGGACACGGTGGCGGCGCATGGCAGCTTTTTTCTGCGGCGCGACGTGCTCCGGGTGATCGAGCGCCACGGGCCGGAAAACATCCAGCCACGGTACGCGATGATCTTCCGCGACGAGAGGCCGGTGGCGGTCGTCGCCGTGCAGGTCGTGATCATCACGGGCGACCGGCTGCACCGCGATCCCAATGTGGCGGTGGCCGAAAAACGCAGCCTCCTGCGCCGCGTGCTGTCGCCCGCGACGCGCACCGCCCGGGGGAAGTTCCGCGAGCGCCTGCTGGTCGCGGGCAATCTCCTCTCGTGGGGTTTCGACGGCATTGCGTTTGCGCCGGGCGAGGACGCCTCCCTGCTCTGGCCTGCGGTCGCCGAGGCGCTCTATCGCATCCGCCGCGCCGAGCGCCTGACGGGCCAGACGGACTTCGTCCTGGTCAAGGACCTGACGGCGGCCCAGGCAGACGCGGTAGTATTGCGCCGGCATTCGTACCGCCCCTTGGAAACCGAGCCCAACATGGTGCTCGCCCTCGACCCGGCCTGGCGCAGCTACGAGGACTATCTTTCGGCCCTCGATGCGAAGTACCGGCGCAAGGTGAAGGATCAGGTGAAGAAACTCACCGCGGCCGGCTGCACGGTGGAGTCACTGGTGGACATCGCGTCGGCGGCGGAGCGGTTGCACGAGCTTTACGTCGCCGTGCAGGGGAACGCGTCGGTGCGGCTCGTCACGCTGCGGGCGTCGTATTTCGCGGAACTCGCCCGCGCCGCGGGGGAAGATTTCCGCTGCACCGTCGTGAAGCGCGGGGAGCGCATCATCGGGTTTGTGACGACGCTCCGCGACGGCGACACCGCGATCGGCTACTACATCGGGTTCGAGCGCGCCGCGGCGGAGGAGGGCTTGCCCATCTATCTGCGTCTCCTCCACGCGACCATCGCCGATGCGATCGCGTGGCGCTGCCGCCGGCTTTCGCTCGGGCGCACTGCCCTGGAGCCGAAGGCCGGCCTCGGCGCGAAGCCGGAGGCGATGAACGTCTGGCTGCGCCATCGCGTGCCGGCGCTAAACTGGCTGCTGCGCGGGGTGCTCGGGGCGATCCCGCACGCCGAGGCGCCGGAGCGCAGTCCTTTCAAGCAGGCGGCAGGCGGGGCGGAAACGAGTGGAGACGGAGCGGGATCGTCCGGCTGACGGACGGTAAGGCGGATTTTTCCGCGGATCAAATCTCGCCCCGGACCGTCAGGAAGGATGGAACCCCGGTTAGCAATCCCACCCCATGAGCCCGTCCCCCGCCTTTCGCCTTGTCCTTGCCGGTGTGTCGTTGGTCGCGAGCGCCATCGCGGCCGACGCACCCCGGCCTTGGCCGGCGGACCAGTTTTTGCCGGTGACGGAGGAGCGGATCGCGGTCCTGCCCGCGACGGAGCGTCCCGCGTGGCGGGCGTATTGGGTCGCGTCGGCGGAGCGCTCGGCGCGGCTCCCGGGATGCACGCTCGCGGAGAACACGCCGCTGAAGCGCATCGAGGGCCCGCCCATCCCCTCGACCTACAGCAGGGGGGTGCGCCTGCAGGCGCCGGCGGCCTGGTTTGCCGGCGAAGAGGCCCAACAGATCGCGGACCGCGTGGTGAACTGGCAGACGGTGGCGGGCGGCTGGGTGAAAACCGGCGACTACTCGCGGCTGCGCGAAATGAAGGACGAACACTTCAACGCATGGAGTTACGGTACCTTCGACAACGACTCGACGATCAATGAGCTCCGCTTTCTGGCGCTGGTGATGGCGGCGGCCGGCAAAGACGGGCCGCATGTCGCGGCCTGGCGCGGGGCCTTCATGCGCGGGCTCGACTACGTGCTGGCTTCACAGTTTCCGAACGGCGGGTTCCCGCAGATCTATCCGCTCGTCGGCGGCTACCACGACGCCATCACGCTCAACGACGATGCGATGGAGCACATCCTCGAGCTGCTGCGCGACATCAGTGTGGGCAAGCCCGAGTTTGCCTTTGTCCCGACCACCCTCGCGACCGAGGCGGGCCGCCGCGTGGAGCGCGGTATCCAGTGTGTGCTGGCGATGCAGATCCGTGGGCCTGGCGGGCAACTCACGGTGTGGGGTCAGCAGCACGACGCCCTCACACTGAAGCCGTGCGCCGCGCGCAACTTCGAGCCCGTCGCCGAATGCTCCAACGAGAGCGCGCATCTCCTGCAGTTTCTCATGTCGGCGCCGAATCCCTCGCCCGCCTTGGTCGCCTCCATCGAGGCGGGGATGAAATGGATGCAACGCCGGGCGATCCACGACATGGCGCCGAACCGTGACGACACCGTGGGCATGGGCCTCGTGCCGAAACCGGGCGGCCAGCTCCTCTGGGCGCGCCTCTACGAACTCGACACCGGCAAGCCGATATTCGGCGAACGCGACCGGATGATCCACTACGTCTTCGGCGAACTCACGAATGAGCGCCGCAAGGGCTACGCCTGGTACGGCACCTGGCCCGCGGGCGCGCTCGAGACCTACCGCAAGTGGTCGGAGCAGCGGAAGTGAGATCGCGCGCTGCCGGTTGAGCGTCGCGATGGGGCGGACTATCGCTTGTCGGCCGACTTCACGTGCGCGGCGAGGCGGGCGTTTTCGGCTTCGAGGGTTTCCTGGCGGGTGCGGAATTTGCCGACCATCTCGCCGAGGGCGCCGCACATGCGCGCGAGCGCACTGTCCCCATGGGCCAGCGGCATGAGCGTGAGGATGTCGCCGTCGCCGATGCGGTCGGCGGCGAGGGCGACTGCACGGAGGCGGCGTTCGATGCGGGCGGCGACCAGCCAGCTCGCCACGCTCAACAGAACGACGAGACCGAGGCCGAGTTGCCAGATGCGCGTGCGCAGTTCCTGCACCTGGGTGAAGGCGTCGGCGACGGGCTGGCGGACGACGACGAGCCACCCCTGGCCGCGGTAGTCGCGGAAGCCGCGCGTGCGGGCGTAGCCAGTGACATAGACGGTGCCCCCGGAGGTGCGTTCGGTGAGGGTGCCGCGGGTGCCCGGCCGGCTGGAGAGGCCGCTGGGCGCTTCGGGCGGTTCGGTCCAGCCGGAGCCGCCGGAATCGAGCATTGCCTCCCCATTCGCCGCGTAGAGCGTGACGCCGAGATGGTCGCGGCGTGCGGCGTCGGACACCACGGACAGCTGGATTTCACGGGCCCACGACCACCGGAGCTGGGCGCCGATGACGCCGAGAAACCGGCCCTTGCCGTCGTTGACCGGCACCGCGACTTCGAGGAAGCGCGGCGCATCGGCCCCAACCGCAGGCACGGCGGCGGCGAGTTCGGGGAAGGCGCGCACGCTGCCGACGTAGAACTGCTGCCGGGCTCCGCGGAACCACGGGAGGTCGGTGGCCGAATCGCCCACGAAGAGATGCTGCGAGGCGGCGAGGACGGTGCCGCGGGCGTCGGCGAAGCCCACCCAAGCATAGTCGGGCGCCGAGTCGTGGAGCGACTCGAGGACGGTCTGGCGCTCCGCGACCGGCGTGGAGGGATCACGAAAGGGAGGGAGGGCGGCGGTAAACTGGAGCTGCCGGGCGCGCTCGTAGAGCATGCGCTCCATTTTGTCGCCGACCTGGTGCGCGAGATTTTCGAACGACGGCGCCAGCTGGCGCTCGATCTGCCGCTGG
>JAPLTR010000034.1 GCA_026398065.1 Verrucomicrobiota bacterium
GGCCTCCTCGGCACCTGCCTCGAGGAGGTCGAAGAACTTGTCGTCTTTGCCGAGAAGCTTTTTGAGCGAAAGCATGTGGGATTTGAGTAGTGGCGAATGTGACGATGGCGAAACAAATCTCGTGGTGATACTTACCCACGACCGCGCAACCAAATCCACAGATAGCCGATCCGCTCGCGGACCGCCCAGGTGCTGCGCTCGAGGGAGGAAACATCCCAGAGAAAATCCTGCCACTGCATCGAGTCGCCGCCGCGCGCGGTGTAGTCGGCGGGGCAGGGCAGGGGGGAGAGGCCGGCGTGCCGGAACAACGCCATCGAGCGCGGCATGTGCCAGGCGGAGGTCACGAGCGCAAACGGCTCGGGGCCGACGATCCGTTTCACGGCGAGGGATTCGTCCTCGGTGTCGCGGCCGTCCTCGATCTTGAGGCAGCGGTCCCGGTCGACGCCGAGGGCCACGGCCACGCGGACGAGCATCTCGGCATGACTCGGCCGGTCGGGGCTGTCGGTCGGCCCGCTGACGATCAGCCGCGCGTCCGGCCGCAGGCGGAGGAGCCGCACGGCTTCGGTGATTCGCGAGAGCGCGGAGACGGACATCTGGTTGTTGGCGGAGAGGCCGGGGGCGTTGCCATTGCCGCCGCCGAGCACGACGACAAACCGGCACGCGGCCAGTTCGCGGGGGAGCGGCGTGCCCGCGGGCAGCTCCGGCACAGCCGGGTAGGTGGCCTCCAGCGGATGCACGAGCGCGGTGCTGACGAACTTGTTGCTGAACACGGCCAGCAGCAGGGCGCCGGTGACGGCGAGTCCGCGACCGAGGCGGGTGCGGCGCGTGCACAGGAGCAGCACCAGCCCGACCGCGAGGAACGTGAGGCTCAGAGGGAGCGGCATCATCCAGAAGCCCAGGAATTTTTTTACGCCGAACATGGCAGAAGGGTGAAGAAGCCCGGGGCGCGGCGCGCGGGCAAGCCCGGCTTTCGGGCCGAATTTCGCGGAAAAAACCGGGAGGGCGAGAATGAGCATGGGTTTGCCAAGATTATCCATTCCGGTGACGCGCGCTTGGGCGTAGCATCGGCCGCAACCTCCTTGGTTCATCTCCATGAAAACCCCTGCCTCGCTGTTACGCCGTTCTGCGCTTGGCGCGCTCGGCTGTCTGGGAATCTGGTCGGCGCTCGGTGCGCAGACCCCGGCCGCCACGGACACGGAATCGCTGGCGGCCAAGGAGGCGCGGCTTGCCTGGTTCAAGGAGGCCAAGTTCGGGCTCTTCATTCACTGGGGCCTCTATGCGATCCCCGCCGGCTACTGGAAGGGCGAGCGTTCGCCCGGGATCGGCGAGTGGATCATGAACCGGATGAAGATCCCGGCGCCGGAGTACGCGCAGCTCGCGACGAAGTTCAACCCGGTGAAGTTCGACGCCGAGGCCTGGGCCCAGATGGCCGCGGATGCCGGCATGAAATACGTGGTCATCACCTCCAAGCACCACGACGGCTTCGCCCTGTTCAAGTCCGCGGCGAGCCCGTTCAACGTCGTCGACGCCACGCCGTTCAAGCGCGACGTCGTCAAGGAACTGGCGGCCGCCTGTGCCAAGCGCGGCCTCCGTTTCGGGGTCTATTACTCGCAGTCGCAGGACTGGCATGAGCGCGGCGGCACGGGCAACAACTGGGACTTTCCCGACAACGCCACGAAGGACAAGGACGGCAGCTACGACCAGTACCTGCGTGGCAAGGCCGAGCCCCAGCTGCGCGAACTGCTGACGAACTACGGCCCGATCTGTCTCATCTGGTTCGATACGCCGCAGATGATGACCGGCGACCGGCCGAAGCGGCTCACCGACATCGTTCGTACGCTGCAGCCGAATACGCTGATCGATGGTCGTCTCGGCGCCGTCGGCGACTATCAGAGCACCGGCGACAACGCGATCCCCAGCACATCTATGGAAGGCGTCTGGGAGGTCCCGGCCACGCTCAACCGCACCTGGGGTTACCGGACCGACGACCACGACTGGAAATCGCCCGGCGAAGTGGTGTTCAAGCTGGTCGACATCGTCAGCAAGGGCGGCAACTACCTCCTCAATGTCGGGCCGACCGCCGAGGGCGTCGTGCCGCAGCCGAGCCAGGACAATCTCCGCGCCGTCGGCGAATGGCTGAAGCTGAATGGCGAGGCGGTGTACGGTGCCGGCCGCTCGCCCTTCGGGGAGGAGTTCGGCGACTACGCCGCCACGCTGAAGGGCACGGATGGCAAGCCAGTCTTCCTTGCCCGCAACGACTGGCGCTGCACCACCAAGCCGGGCAAACTCTATTTCTCGATTTTCAAGATCGGCCGCGACGGCTTCGTTCTCCCCGCCTTCAAGAATGCCATCAAATCGGTCACCCAGATCGACGAGATGGGCCGGCGCCAGCCGCTCAAGGTCCAAACCGCCGCCGATGGCACGCGGAAAATCAATGTCCCTCGTATGGCTGTTATCGATACGATGGGCGCCCTCGTGATCGTTGAGTTCGAGGGGGAGAAGGTGGAACGCTGAAGGCGCGTCCCGCGAAAAAAATGCCGGCGTTTCACGCAAGCGAGAATCGTCATGCGATAGCCAAGATTATCCATTCTCCCTGAAGGCGCTTGGGTCTAGTATCGCCCCTTTCGCCGTCGAAGCTGCGGGCGGTCGAGGGATGCGTCGTGATTCACAAAAAATGCACGATGCGCCCCGTTGACCCTCCGTGACGGCCGCCCCGATCCTTTCTCCACCCCCGGCCCAACACGGCCTCAATCGCCCCCCCAAACCAGTCAAAGTAATGTCTCAAAAAGGTTACTTCAAACCCGCCGACGGCCAGAACCATGCGGCGACGTTCTTCCTCGTGGCGACGCTCTTCATGCTGTGGGCGATCCTCAACAGCCTGATCGACACGATGGACAAGCATTTCCAAGACCTCCTGCACCTGAGCAAGGCGCAGTCGGCCTGGGTGCAGTTCGCCCACTATTTCGGTTACACGCTGATGGCGCTGCCCGCGGGCCTGATCACGCGGCGCATCGGCTACAAGGGTGGAATCATTTTCGGGCTGTTCCTCGTGGCCCTCGGCGGGCTCTGGTTCGTGCCGGCGACCCAGATCGCGCAGTTCTGGGCGTTTCTCGTCGGCGTCTGCGCCGTGGCGATGGGCCTCACGGTGCTGGAGACCGTGGCGAACCCCTACACCACGGTGCTCGGACCCAAGGAGTACGGCACCTTCCGCATCAACCTCGCGCAGTCGTTCAACGGCTTCGGCTGGATCACGGGACCCTACATCGCCTCCTACTTCTTCTACGCCACGGTCGGCGGCGCGGAGGCGGCGAACAAGACGCTCTACATTCCGTATCTCATCATCTCGCTCTTTGTCCTGGTGCTGATCGTGCTCTTCTGGCGCGCCAAGCTGCCCGAGATCAAGCTGGAGGACGATTTTCACACCGACGACGGCCGCGCCGCCCCGGTGGAAAAGACGACCAACCAGGGCCTCGCGTTCACGCTCATGCTCGCGGGCACGGGTGTCGTTCTCTTCTCCATCTACGCGATCCTGGTTTACGTCATGGAAATGGCGGCGCCCGGGTGGATCTTCCTCGTCGCGCTCGGCGGCGCCGCCGTGTTCCTGTGGAGCTATTCCCGGCGCCTCACCGCGCAAAACATCTGGGCGCATCCGCATTTCTCGGGCGCGACGCTCGCGCAGTTTTTCTACGTCGCGGCGCAGGCGGGCATCTTCAGCTTTTTCATCAACTACATGATCGCTGAGCTTCCGGCGATTTCGGATGCTGCCCGGGGCAACGGTCTGGTGAGCTGGTATCTGAAGGATGACGGGGTGGCCAAAGTGGCGGGTGGTTGGCATCTCACGGACGCCGGCGCGAGCCGCATGCTGAGCATCGGTTTCTTCCTCTTCTTCATCGGCCGCGTCATCGGGGCGGCCATCCTGCGGAAGACGTCGGCGCATCGCGCGCTGGGCACCTACGGGCTCATCAACCTCGCGTTGTGCGGCCTCGTCGTGGCAAAGGTCGGCTGGCTGTCGGTGGCCGCGGTGTTCGGCAGCTTTTTCTTCATGTCGATCATGTTTCCCACGATCTTCGCGCTCGGGATTTTCGGCCTCGGGCCCGACTCGAAGAAGAAAGCCTCGGCGTTCATCGTCATGTCGATCACCGGTGGCGCGCTCATGCCCAAGCTCATGGGCCGGCTGGGCGACCTCTACAACATGTCGACGAGTTTTCTGATGCCGCTGGTGTGCTTCGGGTTCATCGCGTGCTACGGCTTCTTCTGGTCGAAACTGAGCCAGTCCGAAGCGGCGGTGGGGGTGGACGCGAACAAGGGACACTGAGCGACGGGAGATCCCCGTCCTCCGGGACGGGTATTTGGTTTTTCCTCATCTTTGCGCTCGCCAAGGCGAAGGCGCGTTTGGCTAACTGCGCGGCGCTCGCTATCCCCGCCCTGCAGTGAGTTCCCCTGCCGCTTCCCCATGAAGAAAACCCTCGCCCTGCTCCTCCTTGCCCTGTCCGCGCCGTTTGCCCCGGCCGCCGACGCCTATCGTATCGCCGTGATCCCCAAGGGCACGACGCACGAATTCTGGAAATCGATCCATGCCGGCGCCGTGAAGGCCCAGCAGGAACTCGAGAAGGAGGGCGTGCCCGTCACGATCATCTGGAAAGGCCCGCTGAAGGAGGACGATCGCGAACAGCAGATTCAGGTCGTGGAGAATTTCGTCGGCCAGCGGGTGAGCGGTATCGTGCTCGCGCCCCTCGACAAAAAAGGCCTCGTGGCCCCGGTCGAGTCCGCGGTGCGCGGCAAGATTCCGGTGGTCGTGATCGACTCCGGGCTCGAGACCAAGCTGACCTCCAGCTTCATCGCCACCGACAACCGCGAGGGCGGTCGCATCGCCGGCCGTGAACTTGGCAAGATGCTCGGCGGGAAGGGCAAGGTCATCATGCTCCGCCCCGCGACACCGCCAAGGCGGTGAGCGAGAATCTCCTCAACCGTTTTGGCCGCGAGGTGAACGGCATCTTCTGCTGCAACGAGTCCTCCGGCGCCGGCATGCTGCTCGCGTTGCGCGATGCGGGTCTGGCGAAGGGCAAGGTCAAGTTTGTCGCCTTCGATTCCGGCGAAACCCTCCTCCACGGGCTCCGGGCGGGCGACGTCCAGGGCATGGTGGTGCAAAATCCGATGAAGATGGGCTATCTCGGCGTGAAGACGATGGTCGCCGTCCTGCGCGGCGAGAAGGTTCCGGCGCAGGTCGACACAGGTGTGGGCTTCGTCACCAAGGCCAATATCGACGACCCCGCCATGGCCGAGATGGTGAAGCCGCCGGTCGACAAGTACCTGAAGAAATGACCGACGGCACCGCGGCCCTGCGGCTGACGGGCATCCAGAAGAGTTTCGGGGCCACCCGTGCGCTGCGCGGCGTCTCCGTCGAGATCGCCACCGCGGAGGTGCACGCGATCATCGGCGAGAACGGCGCCGGCAAGAGCACTCTGATGAAAATCCTCAGCGGTGCGCACGCGGCCGACGCGGGCACGATGGAACTCTGCGGCCGGCCCTACCTGCCCGAGGACCCGCACGATGCGCGGCTCAAGGGCGTGGCTATGATCTATCAGGAGCTGAACCTCGCCCTGCACCTGTCCGCGCAGGAGAACATCCTCCTCGGCGCCGAATCGGCGTCCGCCGGCTGGATCGACGCCCGCGCCTCCCGCGAGCGCGCGAGGGCCGCGCTGGCGCAGCTCGGGCACGAAACCCTCGACCTCGCGAAACCCGCCGGATCGTTCACCATCGCGGAGCAGCAGATCATCGAGATCGCCCGCGCGCTCCTCACGAAACCGAAGGTGCTCATCATGGATGAGCCGACGAGCAGCCTCACGCAGGCGGACACCGAGAAACTGTTTGCGACCATTCTCCGCCTGAAGGCGCAGGGCGTCAGTGTGATCTATATCAGCCATTTTCTCGAGGAGTGCCGGCGGCTGTGCGACCGCTATACCGTGCTGAAGGACGGCGAGACGGTCGGCTGCGGGGAGATGAAGTCCGCCAGCCTCGACCACATCGTCACGCTGATGACCGGGCGTGAGGTGAAGGACCTGTATCCACGCACGGCGCACACGCAGGGCCCGGTCGTGCTGGAGGTGAAGGCCGCGGCGTGCGAGCCCCGGCTGAAGCGGGCGACGTTGCAGGTGCGCGCGGGCGAGATCTTCGGCTTGGGCGGACTGATCGGCGCGGGCCGCACGGATCTGCTGCGGACGGTGTTCGCCCTCGATGCAATCGACGGCGGCGAGGTGTGTGTCGTCGGCGCGAGGGCGGGGACGGCCACGCCGCGTTCGCGCTGGGCGCAGGGCGTGGGCTTTCTCAGCGAGGACCGCAAGGAGGAGGGGCTCATGCTTTCCCAGTCGATCGCGGACAATCTCACCCTCCCCAAGCAGGAGGCGTTCGGTCTCTTCGGCTGGATCGACGGGGGACGGCAGCGGCGGGCCGCGCAGCGCTGGGTGGATGAATTGCGGGTGAAGTGCCGGGACGCCGGCCAACCCATCGGCGAACTTTCCGGGGGCAACCAGCAGAAGGTGGCGTTTGCCCGCCTGCTGGAGCACCCCGCGCGGATTTTTCTTCTCGACGAACCGACGCGCGGCATCGACGTCGGCAGCAAGGCGCAGATCTACCAGCTCATCGGCGACCTCGCCGCGAAGGGGAAGGCCGTCGTCGTGATCAGCAGCTACCTGCCTGAACTGCTGGGGCTCTGCGACACGATCGGCGTGATGTGCCGCGGCGAACTCGCCGCCGTCCGCCCGCGCGCCGAGTGGAACGAAACCGAGATCATGCGCGTGGCGACCGGCAGCGCCTGAATTTTCCGATGAAAGAAACCCTGAAAAAAGCCCTGGCGAAGGGCGGCCCGTTTCTCGGCCTGATTTTGGTGATCGCGCTCTTCGCCCTCGCGGTCCCGCTCGACGAGGAGGGGAAGCAGATTTTTCTCAGTTACCGTAATTTCAAGATCATCTTCACGCAGACCGTGATCGTCTCCATCGGCGCGCTCGGCATGACCATGATCATTGTGAGCGGTGGCATCGACCTGTCGGTGGGGTCGACCATTGCGCTGACCAGTGTGGCGGGGGCGATGATGATCCAGCGCGGCTGGGGCACGCTGTCGGTGCTGCTCACCGTTGTGGCGAGCGGCGGCTTGATCGGCCTGCTCAACGGCTCGGCCATCGCGGGCCTGCGCATGACGCCCTTCATCATCACGCTCGGCACGCTGGGGGTGGCGCGCGGCAGTGCAAAGTGGCTGGCCGACAACCAGACGGTAAATTACGAGGGTTCGCCGCTCAACAGCTGGATGACCACGGCGGATCCGTTCGGGTACGCTTTGCCGCCGGGTGTGTGGGTCGCGATCGTCCTGGCGACGATCACCTCTCTCATGCTGAAGAACACCGTGTTCGGCCGGCACATTTTTGCGCTTGGCTCCAACGAGGCGACCGCCCGGCTCTGCGGCATCCCGACCTCGCGCCTCAAGATCATGATCTACGGCCTGGCCGGGTGCTTTTTCGGCCTTGCCGGATTGTTTCAGCTGTCCCGTCTCCGTCAGGGCGACCCGACGGTCGCCATCGGCCTCGAACTCGACATCATCGCCTCCGTCATCATCGGCGGCGCGAGCCTGTCGGGCGGCGTCGGTACGATTCTCGGTTCCATGATCGGGGCGCTGATCATGGCGGTGCTCCGCAATGGTTCGCAACAGATGGGCTGGCCGACCTATTTTCAGGAGATCATCATCGGCCTCGTGATCATCGTCGCGGTCTTCCTCGACCGGCTGCGGCAGGGGAAACAGGCCTGATTGCGGGCGGTCGGCCGCGCGGCGGCGGGGTCGGGGAGGGCTTTCCCCCTTGCCTTCAAAAGGGCCGGACGTTTGCTCGCCGTCCGCTTCATGACCTCAGTTCCCACGCCCGGCCCGTTTCACCTCGATCCCTCGTCGTTGGAGACCGAGGTGCTGGCGTCCGGTGGGATTGCGGAAGTGTTTTTTCGACGCGCGCGCCAACTGGGGCCGAGGCCCTTTTTGCACCGCTGGGAGGGGGAGGGGTGGACCGCGTTGACCTGGACGGAAACGGCGGCCCGGGTCGGTGGCGTGGCGCGCGGGCTCGCCGCGCTCGGTGTGGCGCCGGGCGACCGCGTGCTGCTGGTTTCTGAAAACCGCGTCGAGTGGCACATGAGCGCGCTGGGCATCCTGGCGGCGCGGGCGATCACGGTGCCGTTGAGCGCAACGGCGACGGTGGACGACTGGCGGCTGATCATCGCGAGCGCCGAGCCGCGGGCGTGCATCGTCTCGGCTCGGCTGGCCAAGCGGTTTCGCGAGGTCGCGGCGGCGGCGGGGTGGGGCGGGGCGCGGATCGAGATCGACGACACCGCGTCCGCGGGTGCGGTCCGGTGGAGCGACCTCGCGGCCACGCCCGGAGCGGAGCCGACGCAGTTTGGTGGGTTGGACGATCTTTGCTGCCTGATTTACACCTCGGGCACGGGCGGCACGCCCAAGGGGGTCGAGCAGACCCATCGCAACGTCCTGTGGAACTGTATCGGCGCGCTGCGCGTGCTCGTGCCGTATGGCGTCGAGCGCAACCGCTTTCTGTCCTTCCTGCCGCTCTCACACACCTATGAGCATACGGCGGGGTTTGTGTCGCCGATGGTCTTCGGCGCGGAGATCTACGTCTCACGCGGCCCGGAGCATTTTGCAAAGGAGCTGCGCCTCGCCG
>JAPLTR010000385.1 GCA_026398065.1 Verrucomicrobiota bacterium
ACGCTGAGCGCCGGCTTGCCGCGGATAAGGCCGGGCGCGAGGTACGCGTTCGCCTGATGCTCCTGCCGCCCCAGGACGTCGATCGATCCCGAGGAGACGCGCTCCACCGGCCCACCATCCTTGGTGAGAATGTCCCGGTAGTTAATCGCGGCGAGGCTGAGCATGGGAAAGGAACCGCGTCGCGATTTAATTCTCCTCAGATGCGCATGGAAGGGTCGGGCCGTCCATCACGGTGGCGGGCGTGGCCGATCGACCGATCGAATCAAATTTTTCTGCCGCCTGAGTTGCGCCGACGAAGAGAAACATGGTAGAAACCATGGCGAACAGGAGGGAAGCGAGTTTTTTCATAGGAACTCCATCATAGCCGCCCCCTGCTCACGATTCTATCTCGTCGCTTACCATTCTCACGCGTACCGCTCTCCAGCGCAAAAGGCATGTCCTTACCCAAACAAAAAGTAGCCCACTACCTTTCAAAAGGTAGGCGCTTTCGGCCGGGGGAGGCCACCAGTCTCACGCCGCGAACTGTAGGGTCGGGTGGATGTATCTCCCGATCGGCGGTTCCATACCTTTTAAAAGGTATGGTCCTGTTGCTCATGTTGGGCTTGGCTTCAGTTCAATGCGGCGCGGAACCGCCCGAACAAGGACCAATCTCGGTCACAATTTCTCCCAGCGAGTTACACGGGGAGAGCAATATCTGGCAAATCACCCAAACGAAGGAAGGGCAGATTATCGCGGGGGGAGAGCGGATTGCTTTCTACGAGAACAATCGGTGGCAAGTCCTGGCTCAGCCGAGGAAACCGGCGATCCGCAGTCTGCTCATCGTGGGAAACACCCTATGGATTGCCTCACAAAACGAAATCGGACGCATCAATCTACCGCTGCACCCCCAAAGCCAGTACGAAGTGCTGCGCGCTCCGGATCTCGCAACCGCCGGTGAATTTTGGCATCTCGCCAAGCAGGATGACACCCTCATCGCCACGACAAACGAGGAGGTCTGGTTCATTTCACCCCATACGAAAGAGGTTCGCCGTACCAGACTGCCGGGAAAGAACCGACTGTTTCTCCTGTCGATGGGCAAAAAACTGATCGTGGTCCAGTTTGGCGTGGCGCTATGGGAGGTGGATAAGGGCCAATTGGTGCCATTCGAAAATCCTCTGCCCGACAAGACCGACTTCTCGTGGAATTGGTGTGACGCCAACCACGTTGTCACCGCCCGCGCGCTCTATCGCGACGAGGGCAGCGGCTACAGGCTGGTTACCAGCCTCAAGATCATCAACTTATGGTTGATCACTTCTGCCTCGACGTGGAACGAACTCGTCGCAGTCACCACCTATAACAAGGGTCTGGTGTTGATCGACCCCAAAAGCGGGCAGACCACCCACATCACCCGTGCTTCCGGGCTTCCGACCCTCGGGACCACCTGCTCCTTTTCTGACAACCAAGGCAGACTCTGGATAGGCACCGACCAAGGGATCGTACTTGCAGAGCCATTGCGCTACGGACACCGCATCGCCAGCAAAGACTACCCCATCTCCGCAGCGCGCTCGGAGGGCCTGTTGATCAACTACGAGGATCGGGCCGAATACTACCATCAGGATGGAAGGGAGGAGCGGCTGCCCCGCGCCTACACGCTCACGTCCACGCAGTACGGACTCGCACTCGGCGCGTGGAACCGGACGATCGTGGAGGGCAAGGAGTTTCCGACACCGGGCAACCGAGTGGGAACGATTGCCGAACTGCCGGATGGATCGCTGCTCGCGGGGATGGGAGAGCGGCTCAGCCTGCTCGACCCCCGGTCGGGAACCTCACAGCCCCTGCCTTCCTCTCCCACGGAAATTTCCAGTTTTGCGGTGGTCGGCGGCCGGCTCTGGGGTGCGACGATCGAGGGGGAGATTTTGCGTTCCGCCCCGGTCCCGCCTTTCGCTTTCACCAAAATCGCCGCGCTGCCTCATGCCACCTCCGCCACCCTGCACCGTCTCGGCGAGACGCTCATCGTTGGCACCAGTGATGGCGTGCGCTTCGGGGAACAGCTTCGCGACGTCGAAAATACACCGGGCATCCGCTCGCCCCGCCTCGCAACGACCTCCGACGGCACGGTCTGGCTCCTCGGAGAGCAGGCGGGGAAATGGCGGCTCGGCCGCCTCAGGGACGGCGGCGGGACCGTGGCGTGGGAAACCGTCGAGGCCAAAGGCCTCGCCCTGCTCCCCGACGTGCACTATCTTTCCGCCAGCGGCACCGCGCTGATGGTCTGCGGCGGCTCAAGTATCCTGGAGTTGAATACCGACGAGCTGACACCCGCCTACCGGCTCGCCGCCCCGCGGCTGGAGTTCAGCTTCCAGGACCCGCGGACCGGCACGGCGACCGACCGGGCGGCGCCCCCGGCGGAACTCGGCGCCGACGCCAACAGCCTCACCTTCCGCGGCACGCTGCCGTTTGACGAGTTCGGGGAGCGGCCCGGTTTCGAGCGCCGGCTCCTCCCGACCGAGACGGCCTGGGTGCCCACGAAGGCCGGGGAAGCGGTCGCGTACCCCTCGCTCTCGCCCCGCACCTACACCCTCGAGGTCCGCGCCACCCACCTCGGCCACACGGGTCCCGTGCTGAGCCACGCCTTCACCGTCCTGCCGCCCTGGTACCAGTCGCCGCTGGCCTTCGGCGGCTATGCGGTGTTCGCCGGCGTGTTCGGCTTCGTCACCTACCGGCTCCGCACCCACCAGATCCGCCGCCGCAACCAGGAACTGGAGCGGATCGTCGAGCAGCGCACCCGCGCCCTTGCCGAGGCCAGCGCCGCCAAGACCGAGTTCCTGGCCTCGATGTCCCACGAGATCCGCAACCCGATGAACGGCGTGATCGGCCTCGTGAACATCCTCCGCGAGCAGCCCGGTCTCCCGCGCCAGGCCAACACCCTCCGGCTCCTCCACGGCTGCGCGGAGCAGCTTCGCTCCACCGTCGACGACATTCTCGACTTTTCCAAAATCGAGGCGGGCCGCGTCGGCCTTGAGCTGAGCACCTTCGACCTGCTGGACACCCTGGAGGCCGCCGCCGCGACGGTCGATCCCGGCGGGGCCTCCGTCGTGTTCGCCGACAAACCGCCCGCCGGCGTCACGCTGCGCGGCGATGCGGGGAAGCTCCGGCAGATCTTCGCGAACTATCTGACCAACGCCCTCAAGTACGGCATTCCTCCCGGCGCCCGCGTCAGTTCCATCCTCACGCCGGCCGGCGAGGGCGTGCGGCTCACGCTCAGTGTCTCCAGCACCGGGCCCACGATCGAGAAGGACAAGCTCGACAAGCTCTTCGAAAGCTTCGCCCGCGGGAACGACGCCATCGAGCGCAACATCCGCGGCACCGGCCTCGGCCTGGCGATCTGCAAACGCTACGCCGAGGCGATGGGAGGCGAAGTCGGCGCCGTGAGCACCAACGGCGAGACGACGTTCTACCTCAACGTCCCCTTCGAAAAGCTCAGCCCGGCTCCGCTCCCCGCGCTCGCCGCGGCGGTTTCCACCCCCCACCCCACCCTGCCGGCCCGCGCCCTCGCGATCGAGGACGAGGACTACAACCGCATCGTCCTCGGCGACATCCTCGCGAAGATGAACTACACCGTCGACTGGGCGACGACCGGCGCGGAGGCGCTGCAGCTCGCCCGGGAAAACGGCTACGACATCATTTTGACCGACTACCGTCTGCCCGACACAAACGGCGTCGAACTCACCAAGAAAATCCTCCAGCTCTGCCCCGTCCCGAAGCCGGCGGTGTTCGCCGTCACCGCCTACTCCACCCGGGAGCGCCGCGACGAGTGCCTCGCCGCGGGCATGTCCGGCTTCATCAGCAAGCCGATCACGCTGGAGAAACTCCGGGCCACGCTCTTCAGCTGGGGCGACCGCCAGCTCACGAAGATCTCCCTCGAGGCCTCGGTGCGCCCGATCAAGCCCACGCGCCGCAGCGCGGAGATCGAGGATGGCTGGGCGGAGCTCAAGCAGATCGCGGCCACGGACGCGAAGCAGGCGGCCGGCCAGGCGCACCGGCTCAACAACCTCTGCCGTTCGCTCCACCAGATCGACATCGCGGAGCAACTGGAGCTGCTCGAAGGCGCCCTGGAGCGCGGCGAGCCGACCGGTCAGCTGGTCGCGGCCATCGAGCGCCTGCTCCGCGCGTGACCGCCAGCCAGATCCTCACTGCAGCCGGTCGATCGTGGTGAACCCGGTGCGCAGCGCGTAGGCCTGCAGGTCCTTCGCGGAGTGAAGATCCAGCTTGGCCATCACGTTGCGCCGGTGAGTTTGCGCAGTGCTCGCCGTCATGCCGAGCGCCGCCGCAGTCTCGGCGTCGGAGAAGCCCGCGCCGATGTAGCGCAGCAGCTCCTGCTCCCGCGGGGAGAGTTTCTTCTCAAACGTGTCCGGCGTCTTCGCCAGGGCCCGCTGCCGCTCGACAAACCGCGGACTGAAGAAGGCCCCGCCGGCGGCCACCATCTGGATCGCGGTGAGCAGGACCTTCGGATCCTCATCCTTGTGGACGAAGCCCTGCACGAAACTGCGGTTCACCCGATGCACGATGTAATCCTCGCATGAGGAGGAAAACAGGAGCACGGGCACGGAGACCTGGCGCTTCACCATCTCGTCGACAAAGTCGACGCCGTCGCCGTCGGGCAGCCGGATGTCGAGCAGCAGCAGGTCCGCGGTCGTCAGGACTTCAACCTTCGCGCGCAGCTCGGCCAGCGAGCCGGCCTCGAGCACGACCTTGCCCTTGCACTCTTCGACCAGCAGACGGTGCAGCAGGCTGCGAAACATCACCTGATCTTCAACCAACGCGAACTTCATCATGGTAGATTAACAGTCCAACGCCCCGGTGGCGCGAGCAGGATTTCTGATGGCGGATGAGTTTTTGGCATCCCAGTCTCGTCGGCTAGGACGCCATTGCCAGCGAACTGCGCCTGGGGGTCGCTTCCAGCGCCGCCCGGAGTTCTTCCGCCCGAATCGGTTTGGCAACGTAGTCATCCATGCCGGCGGCGAGACACAGATCGCGGTCGGTCGTGGAGGCGTTCGCCGTGATGGCCACGATCCGCGGCCGGTCCTCCGGCTGCCAGCGCGCCCGGATCTCCTTCGCCAGCTGCAGGCCGTCCATCTCCGGCATCTGGATGTCGGTCAGCACCAGATCGTACTCCCTCCGCCCCATCGCCTCGAGCCCCAGGACGCCATTGGCGACAACGTCGACCTGATAGCCGAGCCGCTGCAGCATCAGCTTCGCAACCCGCTGGTTCACCAGGTTGTCCTCGGCCAGCAGGATCGCGAGCGGGTGCACGGTCCCGAGCGCCGCCGGCTCGGAGGCCGCGACCGAGGCCCGGGGCGCGGCGCACCCGCTCAACGCTTCCTTCAGTCGCATCAGCAGCGCGGCGGGGCGCATGGGTTTGTTGACGCACCCGGCGACTTTCAGCGCCGGGGATGGCTGAGGATGCCCTGGTGAGGTCAGCAGCACCACCGGTAGATCGGCGCCGAGGGGCGAGCCCCGCAGCTGCTCCACGAATGCCGGCCCGGCCGACGACGCCCCGGCGGCATCGATCAGCGCGAGATCGAACCGTTCGCCCTTTTCCAACCATGGGCGCGCCTCGGCGCTGTCACGGGCCGCCCGCGGCAACATGCCCCACGTGATGGCCTGCTGGCAGAGCACGCGACACACGGTCGCATTGTCGTCGACAATCAGCAGGCGTCGGCCTTCGAGGCCGGAAACCCGGCCGGTGGCAAATGGCTTCACCGGACCCGGCGCGGCCTCGGCGGCAATCTCGAACCGGAAGACACTTCCCCGCCCGACCGAGCTCTCCACGGCGATCCGCCCGCCCATCAGCTCCACGATGCGCTGGCTGATCGCGAGACCGAGACCCGTGCCACCATACTGGCGGG
>JAPLTR010000102.1 GCA_026398065.1 Verrucomicrobiota bacterium
TCCAGGCCGCTCCGCTCGATCTCGAAACCGCCACCATCGCCGATCTCCAGGCCGCGTTTGCCGCCGGCACGCTCACCTCGGAGAAGCTCACCACCGCCTACCTCGCGCGCATCGCCGCCTACGACAAGGAGGGCCCGAAGCTCAACACGGTCATCGCCCTCAACCCGAAGGCGCTCGAGACCGCCCGCGCCCTCGACGCCGAGCGCAAGGCCGGCAAGGTCCGCAGCCCCATCCACGGCGTGCCCATCGTCCTCAAGGACAACTACGACACCTACGACCTGCAGACCACCGCCGGCTCCCAGCTCCTCGAGGGCTGGATCCCGGCCAAGGACGGCTACATGGTCAAAAAACTCCGCGAGGCCGGCGCCGTCATTCTCGCGAAGGTCAATCTCAGCGAGTTCGCCGCGGGCGGCAGCGTCGGTGTCCCTCCCACCATCGGCGGCCCGCCCAACGGCTTCAGCTCGGCTGGCGGCCAGACGCTCAATCCCCACGATCTCACCCGCGGTCCCGCCGGCTCCTCCGGTGGCACCGGTTCCGCGATCGCCGCCGCCTTCGCGCAGTTCGGCCTCGGCTCCGACACCGGCGGCTCCATCCGCGGCCCCTGCTCCGTCAACGGTATCGCCGGCCTCAAGCCCACCAACGGCCTCGTCTCCCGCGCCGGCATCGTGCCCCTCGCCCTCACCTTCGACACCGGCGGCCCCATGGCGCGGAGCGTCTACGATGTCGCCGTCTCGCTCGGCGTCATGACCGGCGTCGATCCCGCCGACCCGCTCACCAAGACCAGCGAGGGAAAGTTCAAGACCGACTACACGCAGTACCTCAAGGCCGGCTCGCTCAAGGGCGCGCGCATCGGCATCGCCCGTGACTTCATGGGCAAGGACGCCGGCACCGACGCCGTCGTCGAGGCCGCCATCGTCAGGTTGAAGGAGCTCGGTGCCGTGGTCGTCGACCCGATCAAGTATCCCGACTTCGTCCTCCAGGCCCGCACGTCGATCTTCCTCACCGTCCTCAACGCCGACTTCAAAGCCCAGATCTCCTCCTACTTCGCCGCCGTCACCAAGCCCGGCTATCCGAAGACGTTCGCCGAGATCGCCGCCAAGGCCAACGACCCCGCGTTCCACTACCGCAGCCCCGAAAAGGCCAAGGGCCTCGCCTACACCAACGACATCGCCCTCGACCTGACCGACCCGGTCTACCTCGCCGCGAAAAACGAGGGCCTCGCGATGGTCCGCGCCGGCATGCAGTCGCTTTTCTCGAAGTACAAGCTCGACGCCATTGTCTACCCGACCGGCCCGCGACCCGCCGCGCTCATCGCGCGTCCCGCGACGCCGTCGCTCACGCCCACCGCCATGGGCGACTCGCCGTCCAGCATCGCCAACATGACCGGCTGGCCCGACCTCATCGTCCCCGCCGGTGTCACCAAGGACGGCCTGCCCGTCACCATCAGCTTCCTCGGCCAGGCCTACACCGAGCCGAAGCTCTTCGGCTACGCCTACGATTTCGAGCAGGCCACCAAGGCCCGCGTCCTCCCGAAGACCACCCCGAAGCTCGCCACCGACACCGTCGCCAACTGATTTCCATGAAGCCGCTGCCTTCCCTTCTCGCCTCCGCCCTGCTGGCGTTTGCGCTGGCCCTCCCGCTCCGCGCCGCGCCGCTCGACTTCACCAGCGCCACGATCCCGGAACTCCAGTCCGCCTTCGCCGCCGGCACGCTCTCGTCGGAAAAGCTCACCGCCGCCTTCCTCGCACGCATCGCCGCCTACGATCAGGCCGGCCCGAAGCTCAATACCGTCATCACGCTCAACCCGAAGGCCCTCGAGGTCGCCAAGGCCCT
>JAPLTR010000350.1 GCA_026398065.1 Verrucomicrobiota bacterium
GCCGCCCAGGCGCCCGGCGCGGCCGTTTAGGGCGTGGGCGCCAGCGAGCTCACGTAGGCGGCGATGGCCACGAGGTCGTCGCCGTTCAACTGGGCGACGACGGGCTGCATCAACGGCGCGGAGGGACCTTTGCGGGTGCCCTGCTGCAGGTCGTACATCTGCCGCACGAGGTAACTGGGGGACCGCCCGGCGATGCCGGGCACGTCGGCGAGCCCCATCAGGTCGGGGCCGTGACACGTGGCGCAGGCGAGGGTTTTGCCCGGCTGAATCTCGCCGTCGACCACAGTCATGCCACCGGTGGTCACGAGATTTTTTCCTTTTTTGACGCTGCCCACCGGGACGTAGGCGATGAATCCGGAGTGCGGATTGCGCAGGCCCTCGGCCTGCTCCTGGTCCTCGGGCGTCTCGATGATGCGGCCGGCGATGGGCTCGGTGCGCGCCTCCTCGATGGCAAGGTGGAGGTTGCCCTCGATTTTAGTTTTGGGCACGAGGTCGGTTTCCACGACGCGAATCCACGGGGTCCACTTGATCGCGCCGAAGTACTCGGCGGACTCCCTGATTTCCTCGGCGCTCATGGCCTTCGCGAGCGCGGTCATCGTCGGGGTGTTGGGCTTGCGGGGATCGGCCGAGGCGCGGAGATCGTGTTGAAAATCCTCCATCTGCCGGATGAAATAGGCGACGGGCAGACCCGACACGGGAGCGTTTTCGGGGCGGCCCTTGCCGTTCTGGAGATGGCACGAGGCACAGCCGCGCGAGGGCGCACCGAGGCTGGCCGGTCCATGCCGCATCAGGTTCGTCATCGGCGGATGGTCGCCGGGGAACCAGTCGATCACGTTGCTGCCGTCTCGCACATCGACGCGCGAATAGGCGGCGGTGCTGCCCGCGACGTGGCGCAGTTTGGTCTGTTCGGCGGGATCTTCATTTGCGCGTAGTTTGCGCGACGGCGGGGTCTGGGGAACGGCCTTATCACCGGGCTTGGGTGGCGTGGAAACTCCGTACGCCCACAGCGGCTCCGGCTGCGGGGCGGCATGGGCCTCGCCGGCGGCTCCCCACGCGATTCCCGCGGCGACCGACAGCAGGCTGCGAGGCAAATGACGTCCGAAACGACGGGGGTAGATCATTGCTCCCATCTCACCGAAAAATCGCGGCGGGAGGCGAGGATGTTTTGGACCGGCATGCGGGAGGGGTGTCCGGACGCGGTCGTTTCATTCGTTGAAGTGGTGAACCGAAACCTACTCACTCCCTCCACTCTTCCCATGAGCTCCCCCAACGACACTGCGCCTTCCACTTCCGCCCCCTCGAACGACCGCGAACTGGTCCTCACGCGCATCATCAACGTGCCGCGCGAAAAACTGTATCGCTGCTGGACCGAGCCCGCGCTGATCACGCAGTGGTTCACGCCGCCGCCGTTCAAGACGATCCGGGCGCAGATGGAGGTCCGCGCGGGCGGCTCCAGCCTGATCGTCATGCAGAGCCCCGAGGGCATGGAGTTTCCGAACCCGGGCATCTTCCTCGAGGTCGTGAAAAACGAGAAGCTCGTCTTCACGGACGCCTACACGAAAGCGTGGGAGCCGTCGGGCAAGCCCTTCATGACGGCCATTCTCACCTTCGAGGACCTCGGTGGCGGAAAAAGCCGGTATACCGCCGTGGTGCGCCACTGGAGCGTCGCGGACCGCGAGTCGCATGAGAAGATGGGCTTCCACACGGGCTGGGGCATCGCCACGGACCAGCTCGCGGCCCTCGCAGCGACGCTCTGAGTGCGGCGGACGCAGGCGTGCCGGGCGGCAAAATCCATGCCTCTCCTGTCCGCCCTTTCCCTCGGTCGTCACGTGGCCGGATTTGCCGCGCTCTGCGCGGTGTCCGCGTTCGCGCAACCGGCCAACCCAATGGTCCGCGAGGGCGTCACCGAAAAGATCTCCGCGCACGTCTACGTCATCCCGGATGGCAGCGTGTCGTTGGTGCCCAACGTGGGCATCATCGTGGGCACGCGCGCCACGCTGGTGATCGACACGGGCCTGGGCGCACGCAACGGCCAGGCCGTGTTGCGCGAGGTCGCCAAGGTGAGCCGCCATCAGGAGCTGTACCTGGCCACCACGCACGTTCATCCCGAACACGACCTCGGCGCGGGCGCGTTTCCGCCGGGCACGAAAATGCTGCGCTCGGCCGACCAGCAGAAGGACATCGCCGAATTCGGCCTGCAGCTGGCGAAGACGTTCAGCACCCGCTCGCCGTTCGTCGCGGAGCTGCTGAAGGGTGCGGAGTTTCGTCCGGCGGACATCGTCTTCGAGCGCGAACACATGCTCGACCTCGGCGGGGTGCGCGTGCGGCTGCTCGCCATGGGCGCGAACCACACGCGCGGGGACACCGCGTTGTTCGTCGAGACGGACGGCGTGCTCTTCTCGGGCGACGTGGTGATGCGGCCGCTGCCGTCTTTTGCCAGTCCTTACTCCACGATCCGTCACTGGCTGGAGAGCCTCGACACGCTGGAGCAGCTCCAGCCGAAACAGATCGTGCCCAGCCACGGATTGAAGGGCGACGCGACCCTCATCGGCCGGTACCGCACCTTCCTGACCGAGGTGCAGACGCGCACGGCCGAACAGAAAAAAGTGGGCCTGACCCTCGAGGAAACCCTTCCGCTGGTCACGGCCGCCCTGCAGGACAAATACCCCGACCGGGCCCGCCTCAACGGCGCGGTGCGCGCGGCCTACGCCGAGGCGAGGTGACGCGGTGGTTGCGGGACGGCGCGCGCGGCGCGGGCCGGTCACTATTGCGTTGATGCACCCCGCGGGCCGCGGCAATTTCGCCCGATTGAATCCCCGGCGAATCAAGCGCATTACGATCCTGCTGCTGGTGCTCGGCTTCGGCAGCGCGATCGCGATCTTTCTGACGGCCCGGCCCGTGGTGGTCGATCCGTTGATCGGTGACCCGATGACGTCGAAGCGGTACGTGCGCGAACTGCGCGTCATCGGCGGCAAGGCCAATGTCGTCGCGGCTGAGTTCATGGCCTGGTTCGCCGAACGCTGGCAGGGCCGCAATCTCGCCGCGACCGTCGCCGTGCTGACGGTCGTGGGGACGCTCGCCTTCCGGTTTGTGGCCTTTCGCCCCGACCTCTACGCCCCGTTCAACGACCCCAGCGCGAAGCCGCCGTCGTCGCCGCCCTGACTCCATGCGCACCTTCCGCGCGCCGCTGTTTTTCCCTCCTTAGTTAACTTCCGTCCCCCGTTTTCTCCCCATGGCCAATCCCTTCGTCCACGTCGAACTCGCCACCACCAGTGTCCCCAAGGCGAAAGCTTTTTACGCAAAACTGTTCGCCTGGAAAATGGTCGACCTCCCCATGCCGACGCCGGCCGGCAAGTACACCGCGATCCAGGTCGGCGACGGCACGGGCGGCGGCATGATGCAGCAGATGATGCCCGGCGCCGGGTCGGCCTGGATGCCATACGTCTTCGTCAAGGACATCGATGCCTCGACGAAAAAGGCGAAGAAGCTCGGCGCCAAGATCTGCAAGGACGTGACCGAGGTGAAGGGCATGGGCTGGCTCAGCATCATCAGCGATCCCACCGGCGCGATGATCGGGCTCTGGGAGCCACTGGATCAGTAACGGGACGAGATCGTGTCCGGAGTGTTCCCTCGGGCAGGCGAGGAGAAGTAAAAATTCCTCCGGTCCGCCCCGGGTGGACCGGGCAACCGCGCCGCCGGGGGGGGAGGGGGCGAGGTGACGCGGGTAAGCAACCGGCCGGAGCCGGGTGGGGCGGCTCGTTGAAAATCGGGTCCCATCGGCTGCGTATAGGGTACGGTCACTACGTGCGTAGTTGTACTAAAACTGCCTGGACTGCGTAGTTTGGGGGTGAATCGGTGACTTTTTAAGATATTTATTATGAATGATTTGAGACAGTGTCGGCATCGCTTACAGTTCGTTCCGTAGTCGCGGAAATTTGTAAAGCATTGGTAGATAGAATCTAATATTTTCCCGGCAGAGCCCTCAGGTGAAATCCCCAGTTATCCGTTAAAAAAGCCTGCTGTTTTGGGGGTGATTTTTATCGGTTTTTTGACCTTCGAAAAGATGATGCAATTTTTCGAGTATTTTTAAAAATTAATGATCAATTACTTGTGTAGCCATTTTGGAGATTATTTTTCGTTGGCATCTCATGAGCTTAAGTGTTCCCAGCCTTTTAACCAGTAACGTCAACCCACCTCCTCACCTTGAAAACATCCAAGAAAACATCCGTGGCGCTCACCGCCGCTGTTTTGCTGCTCGGCGCCAGTGTCGCCCACGCCGCAAACATCACGATCAGCGATAACAATACCGGCAGCAATGGCTCTGCCGAAGACAATGGTTCGGGCAACAGTGGCTGGTACAAGGGCGGAGCCGCCTACTTGGCCACCTCTGGCGCGACCCAGGCCAAGTCCGAGTATCAGGAAGTCGAGCCGGGCATGCAGATCGGTGCCGCCTGGGACCTCGCGGCGTTCGTGACCCCGGGTTCCGGTCGTCTCGGCGTCGTGTCGGCCTACAATCTGGGCGCGGGCTACGGCAACACCACGATCGGCGACATCATGGTTTCGCTCAACCCCAGTAGCCTGGGTGGTTATGCCGATCCCGGCACTCCCTATCCGCACTACGTTGCGAACTCGGCCTACGGCTACAATTTCGCCGTGAAGTTCAACTTCACCAACAGCACCTACACGGTGTTGCAGATCAATGCCAACACCCTGATGGAGAACGGCGAGTACAACACCAATCAATACGGTGGTTATAACTACAACGCCGCCTCCCAGCCGTGGCGCGTGGCCAATGCCTACAGCGGCAACTACGATGCCGCCCATGGCTACAACCTCGGCACGGCGATCTACACCGGCAGCCTCTACTACTCCAACACCGCTTCGGTCGCCGCGATGAGCGCGCTGACCGGCTACACGGTGACCAACGAGTACAAGTACTATGCTGAAATCGGCACCAGCTGGCTCAACAGCTTCCTCCCGCCGACCAATCCCTCGGTGCTCTACAAGCTGACCATGGAGTGCGGCAACGACAACATGCTCGGCACCCAGACCAGCGGTTTCAACCAGGTTCCCGATGCCTCCGCCACCGCAGCGCTGCTCGGACTCGGTTTCCTCGGTCTCGCTGGCTTCGCCAAGTTCAAGGGCCGCAAGATCGGTTGATTCCTTCCGCAGGATATCCTGCTCACTTCAGCGCCACCCACCCGGGTGGCGCTTTTTTTGTGCCTGCGCTGGCGGATGGGTGGCCTAACGGGACCGGCGAGCCCGGCTCTACCCTCCGGGCGAGGACGGGTTTGCCGGACGCACCCGGTGCAGACCGGCGGCTTTTACCGAACTGTTTTGCCGTGCGTGCGTCTTTCGACCGGTAAGAATCGCCCACCTTTCCATTTCTCCATGATTACCCCGCCTGTTCGGTTTCTTCGTGTTGCAGCCATTCTCGCCGCCGCCTCGGCGGTGGGTGTCGCCCAGGAGCGCCGGCCCGACGGCGAGCGCGGGCGCGAAGGTGGCCGCGAGGGCGGCATGGTGCGGATGAACCCCCTGTTTGCGGCCCTCGACGCCAATGGCGACGGCGTGATCGACGCCGCGGAACTCGCCAACGCCTCCGTCGCGCTGAAGAAGCTCGATCGCAACGGCGACGGCAAGAT
This sequence comes from Verrucomicrobiota bacterium, assembly GCA_026398065.1. Taxonomy (GTDB): domain Bacteria; phylum Verrucomicrobiota; class Verrucomicrobiia; order Opitutales; family Opitutaceae; genus GAS368. Next base: position 5,643 of record JAPLTR010000350.1, read on the forward strand.
CACCGAGGACGAGGTGCGTCCGGCCTTTCCCGGCCGGGGCGGCCAGGTGCCGGTCAACGTCGACGAAGTCGTGGCGCGGATGCTGCAGTTCGACAAGAACGGCGACGGCAAACTCTCCCAGGACGAACTGCCGGAGCGGATGCTCGGCATGATGGAGCGCGGCGACCTGAACAAGGATGGGTTTCTCACCCGCGATGAACTGGTCCA
>JAPLTR010000331.1 GCA_026398065.1 Verrucomicrobiota bacterium
GCAGCTGCGGGACGGGGGTGATTTTTTGCAGGCGGATGATTTCACGGACGCGGAGGACGGCGATGCCGTAGGCTTCGCGGTCGAGGACGACGGTCAGGTATTTGCCGGCGAGGGAGGAGGAGGTGGCGGTGCTCATGGGATCAGGTGTTTTGAAAATGGTCGTCGCCGCTCTGAATCTGGGCCTCCTGCGCAGTGGCGGGAGCCGGTGCCGCGCGACGTGGTGCAGGGGTGGATTTGACCGGGGCGCGCCTGAGGACGGGAGATTTGGCTCCGGGCGACAGCTGGCGCGACCGGTCGACGGCAGTGACGGACGAGGTGGGTGCCGACTGGCGGTTGTGGACGAGACGGCGCAGTTCGGCGACGCTGTCCTTGAGCGAGAGAGACTGGGCGTTGAGCTCCTCGGCGGCGGCGGCGGTCTCCTCGGCGTTGCCGGCGTTGGACTGGGTGAGCTGGTCCATCTGGCTGACGGCGGTGTTGATCTGGCCGATGCCCTGGCTCTGCTCGCCCGAGGCGGTGGCGATTTCGCCGACGAGCTCGTCGACCTGCCGCGCCTTTTCGACAATGATGTCGAGCGAGCGGGCGACTTTTTCGGAAATGGCGACACCGTGTTCGCCGTTGTGAATCGCGACCTCGATCTTGGCGGCGGTCTCCTTGGCGGAGTTGGCGGAACGCTGGGCGAGGGCGCGGACCTCTTCGGCGACGACGGCGAAGCCCATGCCGGCCTCGCCGGCGCGGGCGGCCTCGACGGCGGCATTGAGGGCGAGGATGTTGGTCTGAAAGGCGATTTCGTCGATGGTCTTGATGATCTTCGCGATGTCGGCCGAGGAGGTCTTGATGGCCTCCATGGCCTGGCGCATCTCGGCCATGTCGGCATTGCCGGCATCGGCGGCGTGGCGAGTCTGGCCGGAGAGGCCCTTGGCGTTGGCCGCGCCGTCGGCGTTGCGCTTGGTCATCGAGGAAAGTTCCTCCAAGGAAGAACTGGTTTCCTCCAGGCTGGCGGCCTGCTCGCTGGAGCCTTCGGCGAGGGACTGGCTGCTGGCGGAGACCTGATGGGCGGCGGAGGCCACCTGCTCGGCGGCGTCCTGCAGGGCGCCGGAGATCTTCTGGAGCAGGCCGTTGATGCTGCGGATGATCATCCAGCCGACGACGAGACCGGCGACGAGGATGCCGACGGAGATCAGGAGATTGGAGCGGGTGGTGCCCGAAGCCAGGGCGATCACCTCGCCCGTTGCCTTGACGGCCACTTCCTCGTTCCACGTCTGCATCAGCGCGGTATGGCCACGGTAGGCGGCAAAGGCCGGCTCCATGGTCTTCAGGGCAAAGGCGTCGGCTTCCTGCGGTTTGCCCGACTTGACGAGCTCGAGGTAGCGGGAGCGGGTCTCGAGGTAATTGGCGCGCAGGCCCTTGAGTTTGCTGAAGTTCGTGCGGTCCTCGGCGACCGCGATCGCCACCTCATAGTCGTTCATGGCCCTGGTCACCAGGGCCGCAAAAGCTTCCATCTCGTGGAGGCTGTGCTCGCGCTGGGCGGCGTCGGTGGTGTTGCCGGCCATCAGGACCTCGATGTGGGCGTTGAGCGTTCCGGCGGAGATTTTTGAAATCGCCACGATACCCGGGATGGCGTCGTCGCGCAGGCGGTTCTCGGCGAGCTTTTGAATCTGCCCCAAGCCGAGAATGCTGACCGCACCCATCGAAATCAACAGCAGGAGCAAAACAGCGCCCCCGAATATGATGCGTTTACCAATGGTCCAGTTTTTCATGTCGTTTCCGCTAGCGGGTTACCGAGATGTAGGGCGGCGTGGTCCGACCCCCAAAGCGCGCCGAAAAGCGGCGCGACGGATCGACTGGGACCGGCATGGACGCGGTGTGGCAAAGTGCAGTGCATTGGATGGTTCCTTTCGGCCCCGGCGGGGCTTGCCCGATCACAAATATGTCACATTTGAGACTAAAGGTAACAACCACCGCGCCGATTGGGTACTTACGACTGCCTTTGGGTACTCACACCGCCTGCAATGTCCTCCGCCTCGGCACCCACCTCCCGAATCCTGATCGTCGACGACGAGGCGTGTCTCCGCTTGCTGTTGGGGCAGTCGCTGAAGGCGGCGGGATTCGAAGTGATGGAAGCGACTGGCGGAATGCAGGCGCTGGAAATGATTGCCACGGAGGGCCCCATGCTGGTCGTGATGGACGTGAGCATGCCGGGACTAGACGGTTTCGCCGCGGTCGAGCGCATGCGCGTCAGTGGCATGACGCAGCCGGTGATCATGCTGACGAGTTTTGATGACGTTGATCACCGGGTGCGTGGACTCGGGGTGGGAGCGGACGACTATCTCACGAAACCGTTTCACCACCGTGAATTGGTGGCGCGCGTTCAAGCCCTGCTGCGCCGGGCGACGGCGACGGCCGCGAAGCCGACGGCGCGGCGGATCATCCAACTGGGTGACGTGACCGTGGACCTTGGCGCGAAACAGGCGCACCGGGCCGGGGTGCCGGTGGCGCTCACGCGGACGGAATTTGCCCTGCTCGAATGCCTCGCCAGCGAACGCGGCCGCCCGGTTTCGCGCGAGCGTCTGCTCGCGACCGTCTGGGGTTACGAGGCCGACACCAGCACGCGTACCGTCGAAACACATATCTGGCGGCTGCGGAAAAAACTCGGCGACATCGGGACCGAGTCGCCCTGGCTGCAAACCCTGACGGGCCTCGGTTACGTGATGGCGCCCGAAGCGCCGGAACCGGCTTTGATTTCGGCCTGACGCGACGGGTGCGGCGCGGCCATTGGGAGAGGCGGGCCGAGGTCCGCCTTTTTGCATGGAGGAAGACGCGGATGGCGTCAGCCCCGGGCGGACGTGATCTTCGCACGGGGAGCAGCGGGGGCGATCTTCGCCGTCTTTTGACCGGATCGCGCGACGGCCGCGGCGACCGCGGTCGGGACGGCGGTGGAGGCGAGGAGGTGGAGTTCGGCGATGGCGTCCTGCAGGGCGGAGGACTGTGAACTGAGTTCTTCGGCGGCCGACGCGGACTCCTCGGCGGTGGCGGCGTTGGCCTGGGTGATCTGGTCGATGTGAGACACGGCGCGGTTGAGCTGGGCGATGCCCTGGTGCTGCTCGTGCGACGCGGTGGCGATCTCGCCGACGAGCGCATCCAGTTTCAAGACCTGGTTCTGGATCGCAGTGAAGCTCTCGCCGACGCCGGAACTCACCGTGATCCCGTGGCGGCTCTTCTGGACGCACTCGTCGATCTTGACCGCGGTTTCCTTCGCGGCGGTGGCGCAGCGCTGGGCGAGGGCGCGGACCTCCTCGGCGACGACGGCGAAGCCCATGCCCGCCTCCACGGCGCGGGCGGCCTCGACGGCGGCGTTGAGGGCGAGGATGTTGGTTTGAAACGCGATCTCGTCGATGGTCTTGAGGATCTTGGTGATGTCCTCGCTCGAAGTGGCGATCGAAGCCATCGCGGTCTGCATCGCCTGCATCTGCGCCGCGCCCGCATCGGCGGTCTGCCGAGTCAGGCTGGCCGACTGCCGGGCCTGCTCGGCCGTGTCGGCGTTGCGTTTGGTCATGCTGTTCAGCTCCTCCAGGGAGGAACTGGTCTCCTCCAGCGAGGCCGCCTGTTTGGTGGCGCCGTCGGCCAGCGTCAGGCTCGATCTCGCGATCTCGGTGGAGGCCATGGTGGTCTGGGCGCTCGCGGAGTCGATGTGGGCGATCGCGGTGTTCAGCGGACGGTCGATGTACCGGCGGTTGAACGCGGTGAAGCCGACGGCGGCCACGCCGAGGAGGCCGAGGCTGACGAAGGCCATGGTCCGCATCGTATCGCCGACAACGGCATCGGCGGAGAGCGGAGCGCGGAGCACGAAGGCACCCTTGATGTCGCCGACCTTCATGTTCTCCATCGGAAAACCGAGGAGGTCCTTGCCGTCCTTGGTGGGGCTCAGGGCGGGATCGCCATGGCAGCTGAGGCAGCTCTGGGAAAGGCGCACGGGCCGGGCGAGCGTGAGTTCGTGGCGCGTGGTGTCGCGGACGAAGAACTCGGTCTGGCCGGCGGCGAAGGCCTTGAAGGCGTCGGCGAAATCGGTGCCGTTGCTGTTCCGGGGATTGCGGGCGGTCACGTCAGGGGAGGACGGCGTGAAGAACTCGTAGCCCATTTCCTTGGCGGCCTTTTCCGCGGCCTGCCACGAGGCCACGATCGGGATCGTGTTGTAGAAGGCCGTCTCGCGGTACATGTCCCGCAGCGGACGCCCGCCGCTCGCGGCTTTGGCGTTGGCGACGAGACCTGCGAGGTCGAACGACTTGGCCTCGTGCATCGCATCCATGCGACCGGCCATCGTCTCGGCCTGGCGCAGCACGACACTCATCTGGTCGCGAAGGGCGTTCACGCGATTGCGCGACGACAGGAGATAGACAGTCAGGCAGGAGCCGGCCGCGGTGGCGATGACGGTGATGGCAGCGGCCAGAGTGATCTTTTGGCTGAGCTTCATGAAGTTAGGGCAAGGCAGGCATGCGAGAAAACCTGACCTTATGGCTTGGGCCTTCGGCACACCGCGCAAAATCCGTAGTCACATTTCGGTCACATTCCCCGGCGATAAGTGGGGGAAATTACTCGGCGTAGGGGATCTGATGGTGCCGGCCATCCGGACGCAAAAAAGGCGGCCCGGTGCGGGCCGCCTTGAGAGGTCGAAAACGGGGCGGGAGGCGCTCAGCGCTTGCCGTTGACGAGCTCGTTGGCGAGGGCGGGGACCTCGTAGACCTTGCGCAGGGACTCAAGGATGCCGGCGCTGTGCACGCTGAGGGCGCGGGCCTGCTTGTCCTCGTAGCCGAAGTCGCCGGAGAGGGAGGCGAGGTTGCCGTCGAAGATGAGGCCGATGAACTCGCCCGCGCGGTTGACGCTGGGGCTGCCGGAGTTGCCGCCGATGATGTCGGCGGTGCTCACGAAGTTGAAGGGCGTGCTGAGATCGAGGGCGGACTTCTTCTTCAGCCAGCGCTCGGGCAGTTCGAAGTCGCCCTTGTTGCCCTGTTTGGCGCTGCGTTCGTAAAGGCCCGCTAGCGTGGTCATCGCGGGGATCGATTTGCCGTCCTCCTCGTAGCCCTTCACCGGGCCATAGCTGAGGCGGAGGGTGAAGGTCGCGTCGGGGTAGTTGCCGGCGCCCTCGATGGCGAAGCGGGCCTTGCCGATGATGGCCTGCGCCTGCTGTTTCGTCTCGTCGGCATTTTCGACGACCTTGCGCAGGGAGCGGGCCTCGGTGTCAACGGCGCGGGCGACCTCGATGAGCGGGTCCTTGGCGGCGGTGACGGCGGCCGCGCCGCCCGCGTAGAGCTGCTTGCGGAAGGCGACGTCGCGGACCTTGGTGGTGTTGATGAGTTCGGCGGCGCGGGCGCGGGGGGACTTGCCGGCGAGGACCGCCTTCACGATGGGGTCGTTGACGCCGAGCTGCTCGACGAGGTAGGTGAGCGAGTCGGAGAGGGTGAGGATCTCGAGGTCGGGATAGATCGGCTTGTCGGAGAACAGCTGCTGCTCGAAGGAATCATTGCGGGCGTCGGAGTACTCCTTGAGGCGCTCGCCATTGGGCTTCGGGCGCTCGTCGCCGGCACGCAGGAGGTGGCGGGCGAGACCGTAGGAATCGGCGTTGAAGGCGACCATGCCCTCGAGGAGGCGCTGGCGCGTGACGATGGCGGCGATGGCTTTCTGGGCCTCGGCGATGCGGCCAAAGGCGGCCAGGGCGTCCTTGCCGTCGGCACGGTCGGCGAGCTGCTTCTTGAACGCGGCCTCGGCGGCGACCTTGGCGCCGAAGAACTCGGGATCCTGCAGCGCGGCGATGGCGCCGTCGCGGGCCTTGCGGGTGTTCTGGATGCCGAAGAGCTCTTCGCGGGCCCGGCGGGCGTTTTCGGTGTCACGGGCGCCCCAGTTGGAGAGGAGGACCTCGCGGCGTTTCAGGAGCGCGAGCTGGTAGGGGAACTGGTTGTCGCGGATGTACTCGAGCTCGGGGATGGTGAGCAGGCGGCGGGTGGTGCCGGGGTGGCCGGAGACAAAGGAGAGCTCGCCGTCCTGCGCGCCCTTGACGGACCACTTGAGGTAGTTGGCGGGCTTCACGGGCGAGCCGTTTTCATAGACGCGGAAGAAGCAGACATCGAGGTCGTAGCGGGGATACTCGAAGTTGTCCGGGTCGCCGCCGAAGAAGGCGACGCCCACCTCGGGGGCGAAGACGAGGCGGATGTCGGTGTATTTCTTAAATCGATACAAATGGTAGGCGCCGCCCTGGTAGAGGGTGACGACGTCGCTGCGTAGGCCGGTCTTGGCGAGGGACTCCTTCTCGATCTCGGCGGTGACCTTGCGGCGGGCGAGCACGGCGGTCTCACCGGTGGCGCCGACGGGGATCGCGGCGTTGACGCGCTGGGTCACGTCCTCGATGGACTGGAGGACGTTGAGTTCGAGATCGACGCACTTCTTCTCGTCGGCCTGGGTGGCGGCGTAGAAGCCGTCCTTGAGATAGTTGTGGGTCTCGTCGCTGAGCTTCTGGAGGTCGTCGGCGCCGACGTGGTGGTTGGTGATGACGAGGCCGTCGCCGCTGACGAAGGAGCCGGAGCCGCCGCTGTTGAAGCGGACGGAGGACTTCATGAGGTGCTCGAGCCAGGCGTCGGTGAGTTCGAAGCCGTATTTCTTTTTGATCTGGTCGCGCGGCGGGGCCGAGTAGAGCCACATGCCTTCGTCGGCGTGGGTGACGGTGCCCGCGACGAACGCGAGGAGCGCCGCCAGCGCGGGGGAGCGGAGGGAACGGAGTTTCATAGGGGGTGGAACCTGCCATAGTCCCCGCGGGCGAGGCGAGTCGGAAGCGACGACGGGGAGGGCGGAAAAAGGAGCGCCAGCAAATATAGAAATCCTTTGCGAGTTTGGTGCGAGCTGCGCAAAGTAGAGGTGATGAGTTTGGAAAACACCGCGATTGAGGAGGCCGAGAAAGCAGGTTTCGACCTTAGCTTGGTGGACTGCAATCTGCGCCTCAGCTACGAGGAGCGGGTGCTGCAGCACTCGGCTGCGTTGGAGTTCGCCCTGGAGTTAGCCGCCGCTGGAGCCGCCTTCCGTGCACAACCTACATCTCCTGCTGAACCGGCTCGCTGACGCCGGAGTCGATTTTGTCGTGGTGGGTGGATTTGCGGGCGTCATCCACGGATCGGCCTTGGTCACGCAGGACGTGGATGTGTGCGCGGTGCTATCGGCCGAAAACGTTGCAAAAATCCGGACTGCATTGGCGGATATCAATCCCGTGCACCGGCAGACGCCTCGCGTGTTGTCGTTCTTGACTCATCCGGCGCCCGGACAGCCGTTGGTCAATCTCTACTTGAAGACCGATCGTGGTGCGATCGATATCCTGTCCTCCATTCTGGGAGTGGGGGGCTACGAGCGGTTGCGGCAGCAGGCGGTCAGGATGCCGTTGTTTGGACGCACGGTGTCGGTGATCTCGCTCGAAGACCTGATCACCGCCAAGGAGGCGGTGGGACGGGAAAAGGACTTGCTCGCCGTGAAGGAACTGCGCGCCATCGCGGCGAAGCGGGCAGAAAAAACCTCAAGCCCCGACAAAGAACTTTAGCGTCCGTCGCAGGCTCGCGACCAGGACGTCGATTTCCTGCTCGGTGTTGTAGAAATAGAAGCTCGCGCGCGTCGTGCCGGTCAGGCCGAGCTTGCGCATGAGGGGCTGGTTGCAGTGGTGGCCGCCGCGGAGGGCGAGGCCGTCCTCGTCGGCGAAGGTCACGATGTCGTGCGCATGCACGTCGGCGAAGGCGAAACTCACGAGGCCGCTGCGCTCGGCGCCGGTGCGGGGGCCGATGATGCGGATGCCGGGGAGGGTCGAGAGTTTCTCCATCGCAAGCAGCGAGAGCGCGGCGTCGTGCGCGGCGATCTGGTCGCGGCCGACGCCGTCGAGGTAGTCGCAGGCGACGCCCAGCGCGATGGCATCGGCGACGTTGGGCGTGCCGGCCTCGAAGCGCTCGGGGGCGGGTTTCCAGCGGGCGTCGTCGTAGGTGACGTTGGACACCATGCCGCCGCCGGTCTCGTCGGGCGCGAGCTTGTCGAGAAGCGCGCGGCGCCCGTAGAGGACCCCGATGCCGGTGGGCCCGCACATCTTGTGGCCGGAGAAGGCGACGAAGTCGGCGCCGAGGGCCTGCACGTCGAAGGGCGCGTGGCCGATGGACTGCGCGGCATCGATCACTGTGACGGCGCCCACGGCGCGCGCGCGGCGGCAGAATTCCGCGATGGGATTGACGGTGCCGAGAGTGTTGGAGATGTGCGTGAAGGCGAAGAGCTTCACCTGCGGCGTGAGGAGCTTGTCCAACGCGGCGAGATCGAGGCCACCCTCGGCGTCGGCGCCGAGGACCGGGACGTATTTGAGCGTCGCACCGCTGGCGCGGGCGGCCTGTTGCCAGGGGACGAGGTTGGAGTGGTGCTCGATCTCGGTGGTCAGGACGACGTCGCTGGGCTTCAGGTGCGCGTGGCCCCAGCTCCGGGCGACGAGATTGATGCTCTCGGTGGTGCCACGGGTGAAGATGATCTCGGCGGGATCGGCGGCATTGATGAATTTCGCGATGCGGGCGCGGGCACCCTCGTAGGCGTCGGTCGCGCGCATGGAGAGCGCGTGGAGGCCGCGGTGGACGTTGCTGTTGTCGCGTTCGTAGTAGCGGACGAGCGAGTCGATCACGGCGCGCGGCTTCTGCGAGGTCGCGCCGTTGTCGAGATAGACGAGAGGCTTGCCGTTGACCTGCTGGTGAAGGATCGGGAAATCGGCGCGGAGTTTGAGCGGATCGAGCATGGAAGTCGCGGGCGGCGCAGTTGAAACGTGAAAGGAGAAGTCGCGGGAGGGCGGCACGGGCGGTGTCCGCCACGCCTCAGTCGAGATGGGTCTCAGTCGTGGTGGGCGCGGCGACTGGGTCGGACTTGAAGGCCTCGATCGCGGCGTGCCAGCCGAGGGTGGCGCACTTGATGCGCGCCGGAAACGCGTGGACGCCCGCAAAGGCCGCGAGGTCGCTGATCTCCTCGGGGGACTTGCCGGTGGTGACGATCTCGTGGAACTCCTTGTAGAGCGCGGCGACCTCGTCGGCGGTCTTGCCCTTCACCTGCGTGGTCATGAGCGAGGCGCTGGCCTGCGAGATGGCGCAGCCGGAGCCGTCGAACGAGATCTCGGCGATGCGGTCGGGCCCGCCCGTCGCGGCGGGAGCGACGCGCAAATAGACGCTACACTGATCGCCGCAGGTGGGATTGTCGCCGTGGGCGACGCGGTTGGCGGTGGGCAGCTTGCCGCGATTCCGGGGACGGCGATTGTGGTCGAGGATGACCTGCTGGTAGAGCTCGGTGAGATCGGCGGACATGAGAGTGGCGCACTGTGGGGGAAAGTTGGCGAAGCGCAAAGCTGCGTTTCGGAATGTGCCGGGCAGGGCCGTACGCCGACGACAGGCACAGGGCGGTAGGCGGGTTAACTGTACCGGGGGCAGACAGTTTGCGAGGGACGTTGGCCTCCGTGGGAACGGCCGGGGCCGGAGGTTGTAAGAATTCCTCGTTGACCCGGGTAACGGGGCAGCCTTTCTTTCTCCCCTTCGACCGATGACAGGGCTGTTTACGACGGCTCCATCAGACACCCGGAGAGGTGGCAGAGTGGTCGAATGCGCATGATTGGAAATCATGTGTTGTCGCAAGGCAACCGAGGGTTCGAATCCCTCCCTCTCCGCCATTTTTCATTAACCAGTTAGACAAAGTTGGAGGTAGTGTCCCGTGAATGGGAATACCTCATTCGGAGTCAATTTGTTGGGTCGTTTGTTGGGTTTCCAGTTGCACGAGGTCGGGCAACTGTCAGCAGCGGCGACATTCCCCACATTTCTCCATTCAAACGGGACGGTCTCGTCATCGGTTACGTGACCAACCTCGGTGTTGGCGGTGACGGAAAACGTCGTCGTCAGTTCTTCAAGACCAAGATCGAAGCGGAACAGTGTCTCAACGAAGATGCTCGGACGACGACCGACCCGCTTCACGGACGCCGACACGAGGTCATGTTTTCGCTGGAGAGGGTCGATACGTTCGGAGTGTCACTCCACGAGGTCGTTGAGTTTTACCGTCTCCACGGTGCCAAGAAGACCAATCCCCTCCTCACCGATTCCATCCGACTTTTCTTCGAACACAAAAAACTGATTGGACGGGGTCACAACTATTTCGACCGAATGACGGTCGTTCTCCGTCAACTCACAGAGTATGTCGGTGACAAGGCCAAGGTGGGTGACATCACCACGGATCAACTCCAAAAATTCGTTTACGTCGAACACGGTCACACGTCCAACGTGACCAAGGTCAATCTTCTGACCCATCTCAGTGTCTTCTTCAATTTCTGCACCCGACACGACCTGTCGTCGTTCAACCCCGTAAAAAAAATCGAACGACCGTCGGTGAAGTTCAGTCCACCCCACGTCATCCGTCCTGAAACGTTTTCCACTCTACTCCATCATTGTCTAACGATGGGTTGGGCCGAACGACTTACCCTGTTCGTACTCGTGGGATTCTGTGGGGTCAGAATTGAGGAGGCTTCAAAGCTGAAGTGGTCCGACATCAACTTTGAAAACAAGACCGTCCTCGTTCCTGCGGAGGTGGCCAAGAGACACGGGTTTCGGATGAACAAGATTCCGTCAAACGGAATGACTTGGTTGGAGGCCGTCCGTGACCATCGGAGGTCAGGAAGGATCATCGGCGACAATTGGAAAACTCTTGTTCGATCTGCGATTTCGTCATCAAAAATCGGATACAAGAAAAACTGTGTCCGTCACTCGTTCTGTTCCTACGCTCTCGCGAGTGGTTGGAGTCTCGCCGACGTGGTTGCGTACATGGGTCACGGTGGAAGTCCGACGATGGTTTTCAGTCACTACCGAAACGTGGTCTCGGAGGAGGATGGGAAACGGTGGTTCAACATCGTTCCGTGACAGGAATCAGGCTGGAGGGTCAGGATTGAAGCCGACGAAGTGAGCCCACCCCTCTGGAAACACCCAAGGCGTCGTCGCAAATCGAAAATCTCCCTGATGACCAGACGGAGGCAGTGGGCAGCGGTCGAAATCCGTCCCAGAACGATTCCAGACCCCTCACCCTGATCCTTCGTCGATTGACGGTAGAGATCGTGCAGGCCGGATTAATAAAAAGTCTTTTAGGGCTTACGTAAGTCGTTGGTTTTACCTAGGAGATATTTCGTTAATTACGTAACTTTTCGCGCTCGGTCGTGGCATGGTTGAGTTACGACATATCAATTTACCAGTGAACGGCTTAGATGGTGTTTAGGATCGACTTTTGATAAATTTTCATGCAACATTTTGACCATCGAAGGAACACCTCCGAAACACATAAATAACTAAAAAAGAGATAGTTAAAAAATGAATAGTACCATCAACCCATCTACGGGTTCTCAAATTCGGGAGACTTCAAATGAGGCATCCCTTCAAACCATCAGAACTGATTCCCTGACCCTTGGTGGGGTCGCAAAACCGGAAGGAGGTAATCTTAAGAAAAACCCACACTGGACAGGGCCACTTACCGTCTCGGAGCATATTCCGACCATCACTCGAAACATCGACTGCCTGATGACCAAGTTTCTTCTCCTAGACCGTCGTGTACCGCGTTCCGTCAATTTCAAGAATCACGGAAACGGAGTAACCTACGTCTACGAAATTTGTATCCAAAATGGAAACTGTCTCGCGGATCTTCGGTTTAACGAACGAGAAGACATAAACGTCGTTACGTTGAGGATGGTCGGGCGACTCATTTTTCAATTCATGTTTGAAGTATGGGAAAATTCCGACCCTTCGGACCTGAAGCGGCTTTTTGACGAAACTGTTGGACGGATGGAACTCGAAGCCAATGAGGTTTCGGTGGTCCAGAAACAGTTTCACCAAGAAATTGACGGAATCCTCCCCAAATTCCAATTCAAGGAGGCGGCATGAGTGCCGAATCCTTTGTCGTTCGCCGTTCGGCGAAAATAACGGTCCCACGTCCTGTCGTCTCCTTCTCCGAGAAAACCGATTTTATCGACACTCGCTTTTTGGTGGCGTACATTGATGTGGACCGTGGAACTGACCGCCCTGACCTTAGAAACCAAATTAAACGACGGTTAGGTCGTCACTTCTCGTGTTCGCGGAGGGCCATCTTTCCTCGGAAAGTTTTGTTCACGTTTGAAAGTCCTGAATGGTGGCTTTTTGACCTTCGACACAATGTTCGGGAAACTCAGGATTCGTGGGGCTCATACTGGATTATTTACCACCCAACAACCGGTCGGTTAGAGGAACTAGTCCCTGAATCCGGGATGACGTTGGTCGTCACGTCGAATGCTCACGTTTTAGAACGAAAATTCGGATGAATCACTAGTCACAAGACCTAGTTCAACAGGCTGCTCAGTCGGTCCAAGACCACCCGTTCGCAATGGGTGGTTCTTTTTTGTCCGTTTGGTCCCGTCGGTTTCCTCGTTCTCCCCAATACTTATTGGGGTAAGGAAAACACCCCGATGAAAACAAAGCCAAAGAAACCCGTCCGTGACCCATTGGTCCGAAAACTTATCTCCACCCTGAAAAAACAGGGTGTCCCGTGTGGGTTCGGAGACCAAATCGAACAGGTGAGGAAGTCCAAGTGACTTTCACCGACGACGAACTCATTTCCCTCATTGAAGAGGTTACAACCACCCTCGGTCAGATTTTCCTTTTTCATCGGGGACTGACCGAGGGTCTTCTTGACCAGGACGTGACAGTCCGGTCCCAAAAGAAAATCGACGACCTGAAAAAACGGTTGGAAGTGGAACGGGAAAAACTCTCCCAGACTCGGCAGGCCCAACAACGCCGGAAGGAGTTGGAACGACTTCGGAAGGACCATGAGGACGAGATCCAGACCGAAGGGGTGTCCAAGAAATTGACCCAGGTCCGTGACCAACGAGGCCGACCGGTTGGTTGGATTCAGTCCGTCGGAGTGGATCGGGTCAACGTCCTCGACCAACGGGGCCGGGTGGTCGGACGGTTCATCAACGGTCAGACGTATGACCAGCAGGGACGTTTTATCGGTGCCGGTGACCAAGGACTGAGGGTGCTGGGTCAGACCTTGAAAAAAGTCGGTTCCTGAAAAGTGGGAAACATATGATGGCGTCCCCATCCCCCCTCCACGCCGTGACCTCGTCGAGTTCTTTTAACGCCCCTGTAAAAGCGGGAAACATATGATGGCGACCCCCATCAAATCCTGACCTTCGGTCACTTTTTTTAGGGGGGACTTTTTTCATCCCCAAGGTTTGTGTCCACCGATGTCTGAAGACGACGAAGTCCTGACGGAGGCTAAACGAAAGACTCCAACCGTGCTCAATTGGAAGAGCCTCCAGAAAAATTGGAATGACCTCAGTGAATGGCGGACTTTCCTCAGCTCCACACCCGACCGTGCCCCAGTCCTGAAACCGTCGGCACGTCCCGCTGGTTCAAGCGGGCTGTTCTTCTATCGGTCTCCAGCTTTAGATTACTCCCAAATCGCTGACAGTTGGTTTCCCGACCGCAACAAGACCTTCAAGAAAAAATTCGTCACCTACTTGTCTCAGTTATTTTCCATCCTAATTGAGTCGGAGTTGCACCCGGACGAAACGGTGGTGGCCGAGGCCGATGGGCAAGAAGTTCATTCCTTCGACCTGAAAAAAATCAGTCGGAACTACGCCGACCACAACGAGGAGTTGGTCCGGCGCGGTTTCCTCCACGTCCTAGGCCTCCACGAGAACCGGGAGAACAAGAAGATAAAAATGCGGAGGTATGGGGTGCCAAGGGAGATTCTGCTGAAAGGGATTGAGAGGGTGTACCTTTCAGAGGCAGAGAAGACCGGGGTGATAAAATCCATCAGAGTCTCAACCGAACCCGACCAGACCAGTCCCAACCTTGACCCTCTCTGTCAGTATTACGCGGATACACTTCGTCGAACGACGGTTGACCAACAGACGTTCGACCAGTTGGAAATCCCTGTCGGGGACTTCCGACGGCTTTATCCGATGGTGGTCCGCCATCAGCAAGGGAAACTGGACCTTAAAATTAGTCCAACCGAGGACAGACTTCATTCGGTTTATCTGCACGCCCCAAAGGTGTTTCGGAAACTCCTAAGGTTGGACGGGACGAAACCAATGGTTGAGGGTGATGTCGCTGGAAGTCATTTTCATTTCCTCCTTCAGGAGATGACGGACACCGACGAACGTGAGCAAATGAAGAAAGACCTCATCAGTCCCGACCCTTACATGTCCATGTGTGGCAATCCATCCGGGGTGAGACGGGAAGACCTCAAGCAATCGTCCCACTTTTTCAAGTATGCGAGTCGAGCCAATCGGTCGTCAGGCATGACAGAAGAAAAGGCAAAACGAACCGAAGCTCCAAGTTGGCTCATCCCCTATCGTGAAAGGTTGTTCTTTCGACACGTATCCGAGAAGTATCCGACGTTCGCAGACGCGATGGCTGGAAAGGAGATTTTCAACCACGACCAGATGAGCGATTTCAGTTGTGGGGTCATGAAAAGGGAGTCCGCCGTGATGGTTCAAGCGGTTGGAAAACGATGCATGTCGGAGAAGCTCGTTTACCTCCCCATTCACGACGGATTCCTGACTCTCCCCGAACACTACGACCGAGTCTGTGAAATCATCGTGGAGAGTTTCCAAGGTGAGACCGGGTCCACTCCACGAATCAAACGGAAGGGGTAATAGAACTCACCGAGTTAGAGGAAGTCGCAGCGGCTCCGGGACCTCAATTTATCCATGACCGATTGCAAGTCACAGCAGGTAACAATTCCATATCCCGAGCCGCCTTGGCTCACTATTCCGACTAACGTCCCATCTGCTCGAAATACGGGAGCACCACTGAAGCCGCCCAATTCGTAAGACGTCTCCGCAACAAACTTGAATCGTCCATCGAACAGAGCAGTAGCGTTCCCACCTATTTGCTCCAAGGGGCATTTAACTTCCCCATCCTTCAAAACCCGCTTAGCTCCTGGATATCCCCATACCGACACGGTCTCCCCCTTCGCTACTGATGCGGTCCCGCCGTTGTAAAAATCGTAACCGTCAATCCCCGCTTTGACCCATTCCGGTGTCAGGACGACAATATCTGAGTCGCCGTCTGTAATTGGGAATTCGTCTCTTTTTAGTGGTAGAAATTTTCCCGCGATGACGAACGCCGCGTGTGATTTTCCGGCACTCTTGTCGGCAAGAGCGATGAAGCCATCCCACACATGTCGCGCGGTTATGACGTACCGATTTTGGTCCAGTTCAAAAAGAAGGACGGTTCCTCCTTCAATTTCTAACGTTGGTAGGCTGAGCGGACCGTGGTCGTGGCAGAAAAATTGGATAGGTGCGACACACGGACGGGCGGTGGGTTTGGGGTGCATTAGGGGAGTAGATGACCGTCAGGAAAGGTGAATTCACCGTTCGTGACCTGAGGCATCCGACCGCGAAGCCTCATCAACAAACGACCGAGGTAGTTTTCTCCCTTCAACTCTCCGTTGGGTTGGTTGAGACACGCCCAAAACTCATCCTTCGTTGAAATCTCAACGATGGGTTGGTCTCCCGTCTCCCTCAAAACACGACCAAACGTGTCGGGGTGGAAATGGAGCTTCAGTTCCAACACCCACGCCATCGACTTCAATCGGACCTCTGTCGGGGCTTCCCAATCTTTACGAACTAGACCGGCCTTGACGGCACAGTCTTGGGTTATCTTGGAGCCAAGAGGTGTCGGGTCTTTACGAATTCGATTTCGGACACAGGGGTCCGCTTTTGACGAAGGACTCGGCAAGCACATCACCGCTGTTGAGTACTTCGAGGCTTGGTAGAGTTGTTCGGTCGAGTACCACAGATTTTCCGGCTTTCGTTCGAGTGGCCAGTAGATCGGAAAACCCACAGACATGTTCGACAATTCCCACCGTGGGGAGGTTTTCGTGAAGAACCACGCCACATCACTCTTTTTGTACGTCAGCATTCTCGGTTGTTTCAGGTACCCAGAAGAGATGGAGAATCCCTACCGCCCGCCAGTCCAAATGTCTCCAAACAAGTCCCGAAGGAATGGCCGGGGCATTTCCGGTCTCGTTGAAGTATCCAGAAACGAGTTACAGGCCATGAAGCTCGGTCTAGAGCCTGTAAAAACGCCGTTGCAGGATGGAAAAACGCCTGATGCCTGGTGGCCATGAAAACGAAATCGGTCTCCTACTTCAGAGTTTCCACCACCCGTCAGGGGGAATCGGGTCTTGGGTTGGATGCCCAACGTGACGTGGTCCGTCGGTTCGTTACCTCACACGGGATGGAAACCATCGGTGAGTTCACGGAGGTGGAGTCAGGGAAGAAGACGGCCGCGGATCGTCCCCAGTTGTCCGACGCTCTCGCTCTCTGTCGGAAACACGGGGCAACCCTCATCGTCAGCAAACTCGACCGTCTCAGTCGAAATGCCCTGTTCCTCCTTCAACTCCAACAGGCCAACGTCGAGTTCATTTGCTGCGACTGTCCCAACGTGGACCGGTTCACCGTCGGCATCCTTGCTTTGGTTGCCCAACGGGAACGGGAGTTGATTTCGGAACGGACCAAGTCGGCTCTCCAAATAGCTCGGAATCGTGGGGTGAAGTTGGGAACCAAGAACCCGACCCGGCAGGTCCGTCTGATGGTTGAGGGATACCGTCGTCAGAAAATGGAGTTCCTCGATCGCGTCCGGCCTGTCGTTGAAGAGATCAAATCGAGTGGGGTCACCACCCTGACGGAGATCGCCCTTTGCCTGACCCGACGGGGAATCCCCACACGGACGGGGAAATCGGTTTGGTTTCCCTCAACGGTGAAGACCGTGACAGGGTAGGCCACGAAAGCCCTTCCGCCTCCTCAAGGACGGGTCTTATTTTGATCGCAGGGGTAGGACGGTGGTCACATGAGACGCTTGCCTTACACTTGGTCTATAGCTCAAGTGGGGCATGGCCTTCATCGTCCGAACGGATTCCCTCAACCACTCCCCCCAATGGTATGAGAGCAGAGGACTTCACGAAGACTCAGCTCCCAGCCTCGTGGCCCTCATCAATGCGGACCTGTGGTTCTTGGACAGGAACGACCTCACGATGACACCGGGTGAAAAACTTAACCTCTACACGGAGGCATGGAACGAAATTTTGAGTGGGAAAAGCAGGGTTGCCGACGTTGCCGACCTGCAAGAGGTGCTGGAACGTGAAGGCCAACTGGGGTTCCGTCCGGCGGAGCAGTATGCGAGGCCCCCGTTCACCGCGATTTCACGTCTGATGGAAAAGGAGGGACTTACCACGACCGATGTTCAGGTCTTCCTGCGATGGAAGGCGAAGAACGAAAACACCGAGAAGGCCCGAGCTGCGAAGGCGAAAAAGAACCCCACGGACAAGATGGAAAAGCATCGTGCGAAGGTCGTGAAATTCTTTGGTAAAGACCGTTTCAATTCCACCCCCAAGAGCAGTTTTTGAGCCCAGTCGTGTCTTCTGACTGAAATCAAATTTTTCTTCGGTG
>JAPLTR010000247.1 GCA_026398065.1 Verrucomicrobiota bacterium
AGCGAGGGCGCGCTCGCGAGCAGGCGGTTGAAGAAGGGCTTTCGCTGGAACAGCGCGTGCAGCACCAGGAGCGAGCCGAGCGAGTGGCCCGCGAGG
Organism: Verrucomicrobiota bacterium; assembly: GCA_026398065.1. Taxonomy (GTDB): domain Bacteria; phylum Verrucomicrobiota; class Verrucomicrobiia; order Opitutales; family Opitutaceae; genus GAS368. The sequence goes on from JAPLTR010000247.1 coordinate 97, forward strand.
CCGCGCACGTCCTCGCGCAGCGGATGGCGCCGCGCGAGCTCGGGCCAGAGCGTGCCGGTGAGAAAATCCAGAAACGCCTCGGCGCCGCCGCTGCCGGCCTCGGTCGCGATCGCGGTGGGCGTGTAATCGCGGAGGCGCTTGTTGGCGGGCTTCATATAGCTCGCGCCGTAGCCGACCCCGACGAGCAACAGCGGCGGCACTTCGCCCGCGGCCCGCATCGCACGGTACACCTCGACGCCGTACCGAAACTGATCGTCGCCATCCATGAACAGGACGGCGGGGTGCGGCCCCGGTTGGGCCGCCGGCGGAGCCTCGACGTAAATCTGATAGTCGGTGCCGGTCGAAGGACGGGACAGGACGAAGGCGGGTTTCAGCGCGCACATGCGGGTCAATCAGGTCGGCGGTGCGCCCGGCGACAACGTCAATCCGCTTGCCGTGGGCGCGGATTTTTCGGCTAGTTCCCTCCCACCCGCGGCGCATTCCGCGACGCGGGCCTTCCAGAACGTCTCCGCCATGATGTGCCCGAGCCTCCTCGTCCGCCGCCGCGTGTTCGCCGCGTGCTTCCTCTTCGTCAGCGGCCTGCTCTCCGCCCAGCCCGCCGCCCCGCGACCGATCGCCCCGGAGGACTTTGACGCGTGGCGCAGCTTCTTCACGCCGACGCTGTCGCGCGACGGCCGCTGGCTCGCCTACTCCGCCATGCCGCAGGATGGCGATGGCGACGTGATCGTGCGCGAACTCGCCACGGGCAACGAGCGCCGCCTCGCCGTCGGCATGCTGCTGCCGCCGCCGGTGACCCAGTCGGACGAAGCCGCCAACCCAGAGGCCCCGCCCGTCGCGAAGAACATCCGCGTCGTTTTCACGAGCGACAGCCGCTTTCTTGTGACCAGCACGCACCCGACGAAGGCCGAGATCCTGCAGGCGCGGAAGGACAAGAAGAAGCCCGAGGAGGGGCCGAAGAACGGCCTGCTGATGTTCAACCTCGCCACCAGCGAAACCGTCCGCGTGCCCCTGGTGAAGAGCTTCCAAGTCCCCGCGCGCGGGGGCGCCTGGGTCGCCTACCTCAAGGAGGCGAAGCCCGACCCGGCCAAGCCCGCCGACGAGAAGAAACCCGAAACCGAGGAGGCCAAGACCGAAGAGGACGGCGACCTCGCGTTTGACGCCAGCCAAACGAAGCGCGGCACCACCAAATCCGGCAGCGCGACGACTCCGGCCGCGCCCGGGGCGAAAACCTACGGCACCGACCTCGTGCTGCGCGACCTCGCCACGGGCGGCGAACGCACCTTCGAAAACGCCCTCGACTCCTCTTTTGCCCGCGATGGCAAGACCCTGCTCTACACCGTCGGCGCCAAGACGGAGACCGACAACGGCGTTTACGCCGTGACGCCCGGCGATGCCGCCAAGCCCGTCGCACTCCTCGCGGGCAAGGGCAAGTACACCAAGCTCACCTGGGACCGCGAGCAGGCGCAGGCGGTGTTTCTCAGCGACCGTGACGACGCGGCCTCGCGCACGCCCAAGGTCAAGGCCTACCTCTGGCCGCGCGGCACCCCCGCCGCCGTCGAGCTAGCCCGCGGCGAGACCGCCGGCCCCGCCGAGGGCCTCGTGCTCAGCGACAAGGGCACCCTCGGCTTTTCGCGCGACGGCAAAAAACTCTACCTTCCCGCCGCCACGCCGCCGAAGCCGCCGCGCCGTCCCGACAGCTTGCCGGCCGACGAGGAAAAGGTGACCGCCGACCTCTGGCGCTGGAACGACGATTTCGTCCAGCCCATGCAGAAGGTCCGCGCCGCGCAGGAACGCAACCGCACCTACCGCGGCATCCTCGACCTCGCCACGAAGCGCTACACCCAGCTGGCCGACGCCACCTTGGCCACGGTCACGCTGAGCGACGATGGCACGCGCGCCCTCGGCGGCGACGACCGCGCCTACCGCTCCATGGTGGACTACGATGGACGCTACACCGACTACCATCTGGTCGATCCCGCGACGGGTGCGCGCAGGGCCGTCCTGAAAAAGATCCGCAGCGAAGGCGGAGCCCCACAGTGGTCGCCCGACGGCCAGTGGGTCGCCTATTTCCAGGGCAAGCACTGGCACGCGCTCAACACCGCCGATGGCACGACGCGCAGCCTGACCGGCACGTTCAAGACCGCCCTGTGGAACGAAACCGACGACACCCCGTCGCCGCCCTCCGCCTATGGCTCCGCCGGCTGGACCAAGGACAGCCAGTCGATCGTCGTGTATGACCGTTTCGACGTGTGGCAGGTGTTCACCGACGGACGCGCCGCGAAGAATCTCACCGCCGGTCACGGCCGCGCGACGAAGACCGCGCTCCGCGTGCAGCGCATCGAGCCGGTCGAGGAGGACGACGAGGAGCGCGGCCTCGATCCCGCGAAGCCGCTCGTGCTGCGCGGCGAGAGCGAGGAGACGCGCGCGAGCGGGTTTTTCCGCACGACCTTCGACGCGAAGGGCGCGCCGCAGCGCACCGTCTGGGGCGACAAGAGCTACCGTTATGTGGGCCGGGCCACCGAGGCGGACGTGCTCCTGGTGACGGTGGCGCGGTTCGACACGTTTCCCGATCTCCACACGACTGATGCCACCCTGACGACGCTGACCAAGGTCAGCGACGGCGCGGCGCAGCAGAAGGCGTTTCTCTGGGGCGACGCCGAGCTCGTGAGCTTCAAGAGCGCGAAGGGCACGCCGCTCAAGGCCGCGCTCTTCAAGCCGGCGAACTTCGACCCGAAGAAGAAGTATCCGTTGATCGTGTACATCTACGAGCGCCTCTCGCAGACGGTGAACGAATTCGTCGTCCCGCGGCCAAGCCAGAACGTCAACGCCTCGCTCTACACGAGCAACGGCTACCTCGTGCTGATGCCCGACATCGTCTACCAGACCGGCGAACCGGGCCCGAGTGCGCTGCGCTGCGTGCTGCCGGCGATCGACACCCTCGTGAAGCGCGGCTGCGTCGACGAAAAGGCCATCGGCATCCAGGGCCACTCCTGGGGCGGCTACCAGATCGCCTACATGGTGACGCAGACCAACCGTTTCCGCGCCGCCGAGGCCGGCGCGCCCGTGGGCAACATGACAAGCGCCTACTCCGGCATCCGCTGGGGCAGCGGCCTTCCCCGGCAGTTCCAGTACGAGCAGACCCAGAGCCGACTCGGCCAGCCCCTCGCCGAGGCGCCGCAGCTCTACCTCGACAACTCCCCCGTGTTTCACCTCAAGAACGTGAAGACGCCGCTGTTGATGATCGCCAACGACAACGACGACGCCGTGCCGCACTACCAGGGCATCGAGCTCTTCCTCGGCCTGCGCCGCCTCGGGAAACAGGCGTGGCTCTTCAACTACAACGGCGAGTTCCACGGCCTCCGCCGCCGCGCCGACCAGAAGGATTTCGCGAAGCGGACGAGCCAGTTCTTCGACCACTTCCTCAAGGGCGCCCCCGCGCCCGAATGGATGGAAAAAGGCATCCCGTACATCGACCGCGACGAGGAGAAGATCCGGTTCAACGCGAAGCCGGCAGCGGCGGCGGGCACCAACTGATCGGCGATCGGGCGAAGCACAATAAAGCCATGAGGCACGCCGAACGAGATGGATACCGCTTGTTCGATTGGCAGCCACGGGAAGGCGTGACGATTCGGCAGCTCTGGCAGAGCTGCCCCGAACTCGTAGTGGGCCGCTATCTCGTCAACGCGTCTTACGACAGTGGCTCCTTGACGCTCAGCGATGTTCAGAAGGATGGGGGCTGGCGCATGATCAAAGATTTCGCTCACAGCGCCCGCATCGAGGATCCCGCCGAGATTCCGCACGACCAGTTCGACGAGTGGCTGATTTTCGATGCGCCAACGGTCGTTTCAGATTTTGAGACGATGGTGAACCAGGGCGGGTTTACGCCACTCGATTTTGATTGGGAAGAAAAGCGCGCGGCGTACTGGTCTCAGATTTTGGCCCTCCGGCCATTGCACGTCCTCGGTGAAAATGACGGCGCTTACGTCGTCACGCGCGATCCGGCAATCGTCGGACACTTGCTCCACACTTAGCCAGTCACCATCTACTTCATCGCCCCGATCACCTTCCCCAGAAACTCGTCCAGCGCGGCGTCGTTCCTGATCCAGCGGACGACGACCACGAGGTCGTGCTCCCAGTCGATGAAGACGATGTTCTGGCCGTTGCCGACGAAGCGGACGGCGGTCGCGGGCACGGAGGGTAGCGGTTTGCGGTCGGTGTTCAGGTACCAATTGGCGAAGCCATAAGTCGCGTTGGCAGGGCCGGGCGTGCGGGCCAGGGCAATCCATTTCTCGGATACGAGCGGGCGGCCCGACCACTGGCCGCCGCGCAGAAAGAGGTAGCCGAAGCGCGCGAGGTCCCACGCACTCACGAACATCCCGCCGCCGAAGTGGCCGCCGCCGCTCACCGACTGCACGCGGCGGCCGTCGAGCTCGACCCAGGAGTTTTCGTAGCCGTGCCAGCGCCAGGTGCTGGAGGCCCCAATGGGATCCATGATCTCCTCGCGCAGGACTTCGGGCAGCGGGCGCCGCCAGACGTGCAGCGCGCAGAGGGCGAGGAGATTCACGCGGACGTCGTTGTATTTGAAAAACGTGCCGGGCTCGTGCAGCGCGCGCTTCGGCCAGTCCGCGGGTGTCGCGCCCACGGGACGGTCGGCCCAGTCGGGGACGCCCCAGAGCGTGCCGCGCCAGTCGCTCGTCTGGCGGAGCAGGTGCTCCCAGGTGATCGGGGCGTTGTGCGGATCGCCGAAGAGCTGGTCGCGTTCGGCGACGGGCAGGTAGGCGCTCGGGTGGTCGCCGAGGTCGCGGATGAGACCGCGCTGGTACGCGAGCCCGACAACGGTGGTGAGAAAGGTCTTCGTCACGCTGTGCGCCATGTCCGGCCGCAGGGTGTCGCCCCACTCGGCCGCGACATAGCCGCGGTGGATCACGATCCCGCTGAGTGCGGCGCGGGTCTGGGTGGGACCGAGGAGTTTGAAGTCGGGCTCGCGTCTGCCGAAGGTCTGCCGGAGCTCGTCGGCAAGGTCCTTCATCCCCGGGTTTTCGTTGGCGACAGAGAAGTCGACCGCCTGCTGGAGGCGCGCCGGATCGAAGCCCAGCGCCGCGGGACTGCGCCGCTCCCAGGTGCCGCGCGGCGGAAAGTACTCCGCACCGGTGGCAAAAACGCCCGGCTGCGACACCCCGAGGACGACGACCAGGCAGAGGCGAAGCCGGAGACAGACCAGGGAGGTCAGGAAGGACATGAAATTTTCACCCCTTCAACGACAGGGGGAAACCGTGCTTCTTCAACGCACGGTGCAGCGCGGCCACATGGGCATGATCGCGCGTCTCCACCGTGCAGACGGCGTGCACGCTGAACACATCCGACCCGCTGAACGCGCGCTCGTGCACGATGTCCTGGATGCTCGCACCACAATCGGCGATCACCCGCGTGAGCTCCGCGAGGCCGCCGGGCCGGTCGGTCACGCTCGCCGTGAACCGCGTGAGGCGGCCGTCGTGCACGAGGCCCTTGGCGATCACGCGGCCGAGCACCGCCGGGTCGATGTTGCCGCCGCTCAGAATGAGGCCGACCCGTTTGCCTTTCAGCCCGGGGAGCTTGCCGGCCATGAGGGCGGCGAGCGGCACGGCGGCGGAGCCTTCGACCACGGTCTTTTCGAGCTCGAGCAGGCGGAGGATCGCGAGCGCGATCCACTGTTCGTCGACGCTCACCACCTCATCGACGCGCGTGCGGGCGAGGGCGAAGGAGGTCGGGCCCACGATGAGCGGCGCGAGACCGTCGGCCAGCGTCGCGCGGCGCTTGACGGTGACCGGCTTCCCGGCCTGGAGCGCCGCGGCGAAATTCCCCGTATGCGTACTTTCGATACCGATGACCTTGATCTTCGGCTTCAGCGCCTTCACCGCGACCGAGACGCCCGCGATCAGGCCGCCGCCGCCGATGGGACAGAGGATCGCGTCGAGGTCGGGGACCTGTTTCATCATCTCCAGCGCGATCGTACCCTGCCCCGCGATGATGTCGGGGGCGTCGAACCCGTGGATGTAGGTGAGGTTTTCGCTCGCGACGAGGGCGTCGGCATGCGCGCGCGACTCGGTGAAATCCCGGCCCTGCACCAGCACGCGGGCGCCGAGCTTCTGGCAGGTGGTGATCTTGATGAGCGGCGCGTAGTCGGGCATCACGACGGTGACGGGGATGCCGAGCAGATTGCCGTGGTAGGCGAGGCCGAGCGCGTGGTTGCCGGCGCTGGCGGCGATGACGCCGCGTTTTTTCTGCGCGGGCGGGAGGCGCAGGAGGGCGTTGCGCGCGCCGCGCTCCTTGAACGAGCCGGTGCGCTGGAGGTTGTCCAGCTTGCAGACGATGCGCACGCCGGTGATCTCGCTGAGCGGGATCGATTCGGGACAGGGCGAGACGTAGATGCCGCCGGCGATGCGGCGTTGCGCGGCGCGGATATCGGACAGGGAGACGGGCATCCCGCGAGCGTGGCCTCGCGAGGCGGGAGAGGAAAACAAAAAGGGCGTGTCCGGTCTGTCCTACGGCTTGGAACCTGGTTTTGGTTCCATGACCTTCGCGGCCTGCTCCCGCAGCGCCCGACGCCGCGCCACCTCGGCCGCGACGCGCTCGAGCCGTTCCGCCTCGGCCTTGGTCGCGGGCGAAATCGACGAGACGTTTGGCGCCCGCATTTCCCGCAAAAACGCCATCAGCCCGGCCACCTCGTCAACGTTCAGCTTGCCATCGCCATCCCGGTCGAAGCGCTGGACCAACTCGGCCGGGCTAAAACCGGGACCATGCTCGGCGGCGAATTTGCGGGCTTCCGCGCGTTCAGCCTCATCGAGGACCCCGTCGCCATTCTTGTCGAACCGCTCGAGCATCTTCTGCCGGTATAGCTCGGGCGCGACCGGACCGGGTGCCGTCGCCGCCTTCGTCTGGCGGGCCGCTTGCTCCCGCAGCATCTCGGTGTAGGCCTGCTCGTCGAGTTTGCTGTCCCCGGTGCCCACGAGGCTGTCCGTCATCTCCTTGGCGTGGTCCTGCCCAGACTCCGGGGAAACGCTCGCGGGCGGCAGGTTGAGCGCCGAGGGGGCGGGCTTGGCCTCCTCCGCACCCGCGCTGCCACCGAGAAATAGCGTTGCCGCAGCGAGGAGGGGGGTTAGACCGAGACGTTTCATGGGTAACGTGAATGAATTTTCGCGGGGGAGACCGGCTGCGCGCATGACGCGCGCAGGGGGGATGGGTTCTGCGCGCGCCTGAGCGCCCGTTATGTACCAAGTCACCTTCTCAGAGCAAGCCATGCACGAATTGAACCGGCTCGACAAGCTGGCGCAGCTCGACGTGCTCGAACCCATGACGAGCCTGCGACCCGACGACCTGGCGCATCCGCGCGAGCCGCTGGGGCGGTTTCACCGCGGGCAAAAGGAGTTTTACCGGCTGCGGTCGGGCGATTTCCGGTTCTACTTTGAGTCCCACGGCGAGTCGCTGCACGTGAACTACATCCTGCACAAGAACTCGCTCGAGGACTTCCTCCTGCGCAACAAGCTTCCCGTCTCGGAACAGCAGCTCGTCGAGCAGCACTCCAAGTTCTGGAAATACCTCGAGAGCCTGACGAAATAATGAACTTCCGCCGTCGCTCCCCCGCCGAACGCGCCGAACAGCGTGCCGAACGCGCCGCCGCGGAACTCGCCCGCCGCGAGGACCCCTACAACGTCACCCAGGCCAGCCGCATCTATTTTCTGCCCAACCTGATGACGGCCGGAAACCTCTTCTGCGGTTTCATGGCCATCGTGAACTGCATCCAGGCCCGCCTCGCGGAGACCGCTCCCACCGGCGAGTACCTGGGGGCGACCAACGCCGAACACTACCGCTATGCCGTGTGGTTCATCTTTGGGGCAGCCGCCTTTGACGCGCTCGACGGCCGGCTGGCCCGCATGGGCGGGCGCGAATCGCTGTTTGGAGCGGAATTCGACTCGATCGCCGACGTCGTGTCGTTCGGCGTGGCGCCGACGCTGATGATGTTCTACCTGATCCTGTCGCCCACTCAGGGCAACTACCTCTGGTTCCGTAACGTCGGCTGGGCCATCGGTTTCATCTACCTGCTGTGCGCGGCGATGCGGCTCGCGCGGTTCAACGTCATCACCAACCCCCTGCTGCGCCCCGGCAAGAAAGAGGCCAACAAGGACTTCATGGGTCTCCCCGTCCCCGCCGCCGCCGGGACCGTGGCCTCGCTCGTCCTTTTCCTTCTCAAGTTGCAGGAATCCGACAAATCCCTGAAAGCGTGGGCCCTCGCCCTGCCCTTCCTCATGCTCCTGATCGGGCTGTTGATGATGAGCACGGTGCGCTACCCGAGCGGCAAGGGCATCGACCTGCAAACCCGCATGAAATTCCGCACCTTCGCCGCCGGTCTGGCGCTGGTGGGCCTCGTCCTCTTCTTCAAGGAATATGCCCTCCTTGGGGTGTGCCTGACGTACATTTTCTTCGGCCTGATCCGTCACTGGCGCCGGCCCGCTCCCCCTCCGGCCGCCAACGTCCCCAACCGCCCGGCCGGTAACGTGTGAGCAACCTGCGTGCAGCTAACCAGCAACTTCTCGGTTGCGAACAACCCGCCGCTTACGCGCAATCCGTGCGACGATTTTCACCGCCCGCGCCGGCCCGGTCCACGAGCGAAAATCGGCCGGTTGCTGGTCTTATTCGCAGCCCATAATAATAGGGATATCTTTCATAATTGAACTCCTATCCTTTTAGCTTTTGTTAGCTTCTCAAAAGCGAGACACTCCCAGCCCCCTTCATGAAATTTAAAATCAATCGCGATCACTTCGCCAACGGCCTGGCCCAGGTGCTCAACGTGGTCGGCTCCAAAGCCACGATGCCCATCTTGAGCAACGTCCTCATCGAGGCGGAGAAAGATCAGATTTCCCTGACGACCACCAATCTCGATCTGGGCATTCGTTGCAAAATCAAGGCCGAGGTGAAGGAAACGGGGTCCGTGACCCTCCCGGTCAAACGTTTGGCCGGAATTGTCAGGGAATTGCCCAACGTTGATGTCACGTTCGACGGGTCACCCAACCATCAGGTCAAACTCACGTCCGGCGGTTCCACCTTCCGCATCATGGGCATCGGCAAGGAAGAGTTCCCCCCGCTGCCGGAGTTCGGTGACGAAAAGGCCTACGCCCTCGAACAGGCCGAACTGGTGACGATGCTCAAGAGCGTCGCCTACGCCCAGTCCACCGACGAGACCCGCTACATTCTCAACGGCGTCTATTTCAACTTCAAGGACGGCAAGCTCTCCCTGGTCGCCACCGATGGCCGCCGCCTCGCGCTGATTGCCAAGGAAATGGACGTGCCCGCTGCCAGTGCCGGCGCGATCATCCTCCCCGCCAAGACGGTCGGCGAACTCACCCGCCTGCTCGACAAGGGCGAGAAGGTGAAGATCAACTTCAACGACCGCCGCGCCGCCTTCCAGATCGCGACCGACAAGGACACCAGCGGCCTGATCGACCACGTTTACCTCTACTCGAAGGTCGTCGAGGGCAACTATCCGAACTACCAGCAGGTCATCCCGAAGGAGACCCACCAGCGCATCAAGCTGGAGCGCGAGCTCTTCCTGCAGTGCGTCCATCGCGCGGCGCTCGTGTGCTCGGAGAAATCCAACTCGGTCAAAGTCAAACTCACCAGCAATCTGCTGGAGATCACCGCGCAGAGCCCGGATTTCGGCGAGGCGCACGAGTCGATGGCCATCGGCTACAGCGGCCCGGACCTCCAAGTCGCGTTCAACCCCGCGTTCGTCATGGACCCGCTCCGCGCCCTCACCAAGGACGAGGTGTTTTTCGAGGTGAAGGACGAGGTCAGCCCCGGTGTGTTCAAGACGCTGGAAAACTTCGTCTGCGTCATCATGCCGGTGCGCCTGAGCTAAGACCGCCGTCTCCCACCGCAGTTTCGCCTTCCTTCGCCCGCGCCTGCCTACGGGTGCGGAAACCTCGCTCCTCCGACCGTGTCCTCACATCTGTCACCTGCGGAGCTCTCTGTCGTGGAACCGACCTATTTCATCCTCGGTGCGATCTTCGTTTCGCTCGTGCTGATGCAGATCAATCAGCGGGTGGCCTCGCCGTTGCTGTCGATCGTCGACCGGTGGCTGCGCTGGTTCGTCTTCGCCTTCGGCGCGGCGCAGATGTGCCGGGATTTTGAACTGGTGGACCGCCCTTATTGGGTGCTCGTGATCGTGTTCTTCATCGTGTGGTTCGTGGGCGAGACGCTCTACAACTGGCTCGCGATTTCTGCGCTCAGCGTCAGCCCGCTGCCGCTGTTTCCGCGTTACGCGATCAATGCCAGCGGCGAAGAATGGCCCGTGCAGTCGCGCCTGCTGAAGATCCGCGAATGGCTCCGCTCACAAGGGTTCCGCCAGACCCAGGCCCTCAAGGCGGAGGTCGGCGGTGGCGTCTACCTGCGCGTATCCGTGTATCAGGACACCCAGGCGACCGTGCGTGTTCAGGTCACCTTCATCCCACAGGCCAACGGGGCGATTTCGGTGTGCTTCGCCGTCACCTCGATCACGGCCGATGGCCGCCGCTACCTTACGGATAACCTCTACATTCCCTTCGCCGGTTTTTACCCGGAGCACTGGTTCGTCGAGCGCGCGCCCTGGCGCCGGTCGCTGCCGCATCTGCTCGCCCGCCATCGCGCGCGCCTGCTGGCCGGCAACGCGACGCCGGTGCCGTTCGCCGTCGAGCCGCTGGCCGACCTCAACACCGCCCAGCACGAGCTCGACCAGGTTAACACCGAGCTCGGTTTTCTCCATGCGCACCAGGATCGCGAGGACCTCGGCAAGATCACGCACGAGGGCCGCTACCGCGTCTGGAAAGAAATCTGGATGCTCAACTATCTCGGGCGGGCCGCGCGGTACGAGTGAGGCTGGGCGTTTAGGCCTGGGCCCTAACCGCCGATATAGCTCATCTCAATCTTCGCCCGTGCCTCCCCTGCCGCGAGCAGCTCCGCCCGCTCATCGCTGTAGCGGTCGAGCCGTCCGCTCCACACGCGCGTAAGGTACTTTTCCAACCCCGTCGCATCCACGCCCGCGCGCAAGGCACCGAGCACATCCCAGCCGAGCGAGGCGAAGAGGCAGGTGAACAGTTTTCCGTCCGCCGAGAGGCGTGCGCGGTGGCAGTCGCGGCAGAATGGTTCCGTCACCGAGCTGATCAGCCCGATCTCCCCTTTGCCGTCGACGTAGCGGTAACGCGAAGCGACTTCGCCGCGATACGCGGGACCGACGGCCTCCAGCGGCCAGAGCGCGCCGAGACGGGCGACGATCTCCTTCGCCGGCACGACGCGGTCGGCGGACCAGTGGTTCGTGTTGCCCACGTCCATGAACTCGATGAACCGCAGCGAGTGCCCGCGCGCGCGAAAATACTCGGCCAGCGCCGGTAGCTCCTGGTCATTCACGCCGCGTTGCACGACGCAATTGATCTTGATCGGAAAACCGAGCGCTGCCGCCGCGTCGATGCCGCGGAGCACCCGCGCCACGCTGAAGCCGAGGCCGTTCAGCTTTCCCGCCGTCGTGTCGTCGAGCGAGTCCACGGAGACGTTGAGCCGGTCGAGGCCTGCGGTGCGCAGGACCGGGGCGAGCTTTTCGAGCAGCCAGCCGTTGGTCGTGAGCGCGACGTCCTTGACGCCGACGTCCTGTTTCAAGAGGCGGATCAGTTCCGGCACATCCGCGCGCAGCAGCGGTTCGCCGCCGGTCAGGCGCACTTTCTCGACTCCCAGCGTGCGAAACGCCCGCACGATCCGGGTCAGCTCATCCAGCGTCATCAGTTGTGGGTCGCGCAGGAAGGCGTAGCCCGCGCCGAACACTTCCTTTGGCATGCAATAGGGGCAGCGGAAGTTGCAGCGGTCGGTCACCGAAATGCGGAGGTCGCGCAACGGGCGGTTGAACTGGTCGGTGGGATGGCCCATTGAAAAGTCGTAGGTGCGGCTCGACGCCGTGGGGAGGAGAGATGAATGTCATTTCGGCTCCGCGTCCAGCCACACCACCAAGTTTCCCATGCTCACCCCAGCCGAAGCGGAAAAACTCATCCTCGCCCATCTCGCGCCGTTTCACCGCGAGGACTGCCCGCTCGCGCAGGCGCACGGCCACGTTCTGCGGGCCGACCTCTGTGCCGACCGGGACCTGCCGCCCTTCGACCGGGTGACCATGGATGGGTACGCCCTCCGCGCTGCCTCGCTAGCGGCGGGCGCCACGAAATTCCGGGTCGAGGGTGTCCAGGCGGCGGGCATGCGCCCCTTCCGGCTCGGGCCCGGCGCCGAGGCCTGCGTCGAGATCATGACCGGCGCCGTGCTCGCGTTGGGGGCCGACTGCGTCGTGCCCTACGAGGAGACGGTCCGCGACGACGCCGCGGGTACGATCACGGTGTCCGCCGCCGCCGCGCAGTTTGCTGCGGGCCACGCCCTCCATCGGCGCGGGAGCGATCATCGCGCCGGGGATGTCATGCTGCGCGAGGGCACGCGCCTCACCGGCCGCGAGATCGCGGTCGCCGCCGCCTGCGGCTACGACCACCTCACGGTCAGCCAGTCGCCCAAGATCGCCGTGGTCTCCACCGGCGACGAACTCGTCGAGGTCGGCGCACGGGTCGCGCCGCACCAGATCCGCCGCAGCAACGACTACGCCCTCCGTGCCGCGCTCGCTGCCGCCGGTTATGCCCACACCTCGCGGTTTCACCTGCGTGACGTGCGCCAGGAGATCGAGCACCTGCTTTGGCACATCATCGCCGAATTCGACGTCGTGCTCATCACGGGTGGCGTCTCGAAGGGCAAATTCGACTTCCTCCCCGCCGAGCTCGACCGCCAGGGCGTGAAGAAAATCTTCCAGGGCGTCGCCCAGCGACCCGGCAAGCCCTTCTGGTTTGGCCAGAGCGCACGCCAGACCCCCGTCTTTGCCCTGCCCGGCAATCCCGTCTCCGCCTACACCTGTTTTCACCGCTACGTCCTCCCCGCGCTCGCGCACGCCAGCGGCCTTCCCCCCGTCGCCCCGCGCACCGTCGCCCTCGCCGCACCCGTTTCCTTCAAGCCGAAACTCGCCTACCTCCTCCCGGTGAAACTCTCCAGCGGCCCCCGCGCCGAGCTGCTGGCCACCCCTGATCCGAGCAACACGTCGGGCGATTTTGCCGGGCTGGTCGGCACGGACGGTTTCGTCGAACTCCTCACCGGCCCCGCCGAATTCGCCGCCGGCACCCTCGCGCCGTTCTACCCCTGGGTGTGAGGAGACCGCTGCGCTGCGCGCCCACCCTTTGCTGTACGCGCCCTGCCTGAATCATTCGTCATTCGACATTTGTCATCAGGCATTGGTCATTCGACATTCCTTCCCGATGTTCTCCCACCTCGACGCGCAAAACCGGCCCGCCATGGTCAATGTCGGCGACAAAGCCGTGACCAAACGTACCGCGCACGCCCGCGCCGTCGTCTCGCTGCCGCCTGAGCTTGCCGCGCTCCTCCGCGAGGGTGAGATCGCCACGAAGAAAGGGCCGATCTTCCAGACCGCGATCCTCGCCGGCGTGATGGGTGCGAAGAAGACCAGCGACCTCATCCCCCTCTGCCATCCGCTGCCCCTGGACGATTGTCAGATCGCCGTCAACGCCGACGCCACCCGTGCCGAGATCACGATCGATTGCCGCACTCAGACCCATGCGAAAACCGGCGTGGAGATGGAGGCCCTCACCGGCGCGACCGTCGCCGCCCTCACGCTTTACGACATGGCCAAGGCCGTCACCCATGGCATCGTGATTCGCGACATCCGACTGATCGAAAAAACCGGCGGTAAATCCCACTATCAGGCGCTGTGATGACCCTGCACGTCCAGTATTTCGCCATCCTCCGCGAGCAGCGCGGCCTCACGCAGGAGACGCTTGTGACCTCCGCTGCCACGCCCACCGCGCTTTATGACGAACTTCGCGCCCGCCACGCCTTTACGCTCCCGGCGGACCGCGTGCGCGCGGCCGTGAACGACGAGTTTGTCGCCGCCACCGCTCTGCTCCGCGACGGCGACCGGATCGTGTTCATCCCGCCGGTGGCCGGTGGCTGATCTCCCGGTTACTTAGTGGACTTGCCAGGCAGGTGCTTGAGCCCAGTCTCGGTGCCAACTTTGCCGTGAAAATCCAGTATTTGGTCGGATGGCTTTTTGTTTGCGTGCTTGCTGGCCTGGCCCCGGCCCAGACGGTCACGGCTCCGCGTGGAGTATTCATCAGCTCCTCCGTGCCGCTCAACGAACTTATCGAGGGGGAGAGTTTTACCCTGAGCATTATCGTCACCGGCACAGCGCCTTTCACGTATCAATGGAGCAAGGACAGTGTGCCGATTGCCGGGGCGACGGCCGCGACTTATTCCCGGAGTGCTGCCGAGGTCGCCGATGTGGGCGCGTATAGTGTGAGCGTCGCCAATTCCGCCGGATCGGCCGTCAGTAGCGGCGTGGGGCTTTCGGTGCGTTTTCCGCAGCTGCCGATCATCACTCGGACGCCCTTTTCACGGGCCGTCAAGCCCGGGGCCGAGGTCACGCTTGATGCGGCCGCTTCCGGTTCCGGCCTGGGCTACGAGTGGCGGCGCAACGACCTGGCCATCCCTGGAGCGACGCAAAGCAAATATTCGTTCACGGCTGGTTCTATCGTGGGTTTTTCGGAGGCCTACACGCTCCTCGTCCGCAATCGCGCGGGCGCGGTCCTCTCGGAACCTACCGTGATCACGGTGGGCGAGGACACTGCCCCGCTGATCACGAGTCATCCGGTGGGCCAGTCGGTGTGGCTGGGAACCCCGTTTTACTTGTATTGCGAAACCCAGGCGCAGGATCGGAAGACAGAGACCTACCAATGGTACAAGGATGGCGTGGCCATCGCTGGTGCGACGTTCAGCGTGCTCAACCGGGGCAGCTCGGTCGCGACCGACGCTGGCGGGTATTCGGTGATGGTGACCAATCGCGTGGGTTCGGTCACCAGCGCCACGGCCAAAATCACCATCGTGCCTCCTCGCCCGCCACTCATCACGAGGCACCCTGAAAACTGGAACCTCAGACCGGAGCTGTTCGAGGCGGATCTCTGGGTTTCCTACGATCAGCATTTGCAGTATGAGCCTACCTTCCAGTGGCGTAGAAACGGAGTGGTCATTCCGGGCGCGACGAAGTTTTCGTACCAGGTGTCCGGTTCGCGACCCGACGCCGCGGGTTCTTACACGGTGGTCGTGACCAATCCCGCCGGCTCCGTGACGAGCGAGCCTGGCATCGTGACGGTCGAGACCCCACCCCCGCTCATTTCGATCAGCCCGGGCAGCACCTTGGTGTCTTACGGAGATGGCGTCAGTTTGGCGCTCTTGATCAGTGCGCCGGATCCCACGATCGTCTGGCGAAAAAATGGCGTGGTCATTCCCGGGGCCACCCGGGATTCAGCATTCCTTTCCGGAATCACCGAAGCCGATGCCGGTACCTATGTCGCGACCGTCACCGCCTCAGGCAGAGCCCCGATGACGAGCCGCCCCATGACGGTGGGACTTCTGGACTTCGGGGTTCCGCCCAGCATCACGGTGCAGCCCGCGGCACAAAGCCGGCTGCCCAGCACGAACTATGCGTCCGGGTTCTATGTATTTGCCGAGGGCGAGAAACCGCTCGCCTACCAATGGCGCAAAGATGGCGTGGCGATCCCCGGTGCCACGACCGACAGCTACGGTCCGCCGTCCACGGTCGTGGCCAGCGGATTGTATTCGGTGGTGGTTTCCAATCGCGTGGGTTCGGTCACGAGTGACTCGGCTCAGTTGTCGGTCATCTCCCCTCCGGCGAGTTCGCTGCCGCAGATCACTGCACATCCTACGTCGCAGGTGCTCATCTTCGATGAACAAAGCATTGATCTGGGTGTGACGGTGGCCGCGGCCGAAGGGCTGACCTACCGGTGGTTCAGGGATGGAGTGGCAATCCCTGAAGGCACGGCTGCCGCCCTGAACCCCTCGGTTCGAATGTTCTTGCGGCTGGGGCTGGGTTTGAGTTTGGCCGGGCGCTACAAAGTGGTCGTGAGCAATGCCGCCGGCTCTGTCACGAGCCGGGAGGCGTTGATTTCGGTGCTCGCCCGAGTGTCTCAACCTTCCCTCAGTCCATCTGCCGTCCCAAGCGGGCCCTTGCTGGCGGGGACCAAAGTGTTCGTCGCTGGGGGGGGATTCGTGCCCGGCGGTGACCCCACCGATGCGTCTTACCAGTGGCGGAAAGACGGGGTAGTTATGCCTGGCGTCACGACGACCGGTTTCACGATCGACAGTTTTGCACCGGGCGATGCTGGCGCCTATACCGTGCGGGCGGTTTCTTCTACCGGCGTGGTGTCGAGCAGCTCGTTGATTCTGGCCCTGCAGCCTCCCGCTTCCGGTCCGCCGGTATTTTCCCGGCAGCCAGTGGGCGGAACGATCTTTCCCACCAGCAGAATCATCCTCAGCGCCGGCGTGGTCGGCGATCCCGTGCCCGCCTATCAATGGCGAAAAAATGGCCTGCCCGTTTCTGGTGCAACGGATCTGAATCTCACGGTGACCGGTTCTGCTGCCGCCGGCACCTATACGTTGGTCGCCACCAATGCGTTGGGGTCGACCATCAGCAACCCTGCCGTGGTGGCTCTCGCCAACCCGTTCGTTCCTTCCGTCACTTCTTCGATTTCGCTCTCAGCTCCGGTCGTCGCTGGCACGCCGGTCAGACTCACGGGCACGGTGAGCGGCTCCCTTTACTCTTATCGCGTCCAGTGGAGGAAAAATGGGGTCGATCTTCCGGGAGCGAACGCTGGCGTCCTGGCCTTCGCGTCGGTGAAGGCGGCTGACACTGGCGCTTACACGTTTGTCGCCATCAGTGATTTCGGCTCGCTGGAGTCGGCGCCGGTTCAGCTCAATGTTTCAGTCTGGTCGACGACGGGTGTGTACTTTGGCACTTTTCCCGGTGGCGATCCCTTTGCCCTTTCGGTCTCATCGGAAGGCATCGGCGCCCTGATCGGCCTCCTGGAAAGTCGGAATATGGTGGTCATCGCCCGCGGCTTCACTGTGCAGGCCAACGGAAGCTTTAGCACCACCGGTGGCACCCTCTCGCGTCAGGCGGCTTCTTTCTATTCGGGGGCCATCACCGGGAGCCTTTCGTCGGGCGCAGTGACCGGAAATCTGTCCTCCCTGGGGCTGTCGTTCACGGGTGTCGCTAAGCCCGCCGCCGGTTCGGCTGTGGCGGTGGTCGGCTACTACGCGGGCGTGGCTGTGTCCTCCGCGGTGGGCGAAGTGCATGCGATCGCCGCGGCCGATGGCGCGCTGCAGCTCGTCGCCGTGGATGCGTCCGGTCCCCGCGCAGCCCGTGGCTCGGTCAATGCCTCCGGGGCTTTTTCTGTCTCACAGCCGCAGTACTCCTATACCGGCAGCCTCGGCGTCGGCGGTTCCGTCTTTTCCGCCACGGGCCAGCTGAGCGGTGCCGCGCCGATCCTGTTCAGGGCTCCGGCTGCGACCGATGGCGTCGAGCGATTGGCCAATGTCTCCACCCGTTCTGTTGCTGGCAGCGGCTCCCGCACGCTGATCGCCGGCTTTGCCGTCACCGGCACCTCCTCCAAGGATGTGCTCGTCCGCGCGATCGGGCCCGGTCTTCGGCTTTTCGGGGTCGCAAATCCTTTGGCCAACCCGAAACTTAGCCTCTACAAGGGATCGGTCTCTTTGGTCAGCAACGACGATTGGAGCAACGGCACGTCGGCCACCAAAGTTTCCGGCGCGGCGGCGCGCCTGGGAGCTTTTCCCCTTGCAATCGGCAGCGCCGATGCGGCGCTGATGGTGAGCCTCAGTCCCGGCAGCTACACCGCGCAGATCTCCGGTGATGATGGGTTGGCGGGGGTCTCGTTGGTCGAGGTGTATGATGCCTCTGCTACCAGCGGCGATTCGCAGAAATTGGTGAATGTCTCCACCCGCGCCGAGGTCGGAGCGGGCAGCGATATCCTGATCGTGGGCGTCGTGGTCTCTGGTGTGGCGCCGAAAAAGATGCTCGTCCGGGGCATCGGCCCGGCCTTGGCCGCCTTTGGGGTGAGCGATGCGCTCACGGTCCCTCGACTCCAGCTCTATCGGGGCGATCAGTTGTTGCGGGAGAATAGCGGTTGGTCGGGTGGCGCGGACAAAGCATTGGTCGCGGCCGCCGCCGCCCAGGTCGGAGCCTTTGCCCTGCCCGAAGGCAGTAAAGACACCGCGTTGCTCCTTTATCTTGAGCCCGGCAGCTACACCGCCCAGATCAGCGGCCTGAACAACACCACCGGCGTCGCCCTCGTCGAGGTCTACGAGGTCCCGTGACAATTGCCCGGGACTTCGTAGTGTAGCGGCTAATGTCTTTCCGCATCTCGCCCGACCCACTCGACTCCGCCGCGCTCTCGCGCACGCTCGCCGATGAGCGCGCCGGGGCCTGCGTGACGTTCGAGGGCTGGGTGCGCAATCGCAACGAGGGCCAGCCCGTCCTCTCTCTGGAGTATGAGGCCTACGCCGTTCTCGCCGACAAGGAGGGGGCGCGCATCCTTGCCGAAGCCCGGGAGAAATTCTCCCTCCTCGCCGCGGTCTGCGTTCATCGCGTGGGCCATCTGCAGCTTGGCGAACTTGCCGTCTGGGTCGGCGTCACCGCCGAGCACCGCGGTGCGGCCTTCGACGCGTGCCGTTATATCATCGACGAAACCAAGGCCCGCGTGCCCGTCTGGAAGAAAGAGCATTACGCCAGCGGGGCGACGGCCTGGATCAACTGCGCGACGCGCGGTGATTTCGCCGACGCCAAACGCTGAGCCGGGTCCGAGCCCGTTGCACAATAAGCGCGTAGCGCCGTCCCCCACGGCAATAAGCGCGCAGCGTTGCGCAAGAAAAGGCGCGGGTTCGCCGTTGAGGTTTCCACCTTTGACCTCAGCCTCTGCTATGTTTCACACTTATTCACCATGAGCGCCCACCCCTATGCGTTTCTCGCTCTCTTCGGAGCGGTGGCGGTTGCCTTCCCGCTGATCTTGCTGGGGGTGTCGCAGGTGTGGTTTCGTTTTTTCCAGCCCGCCAAACCCAGCCTCGACAAGGGTGCCGTTTATGAGTGCGGCGTGGCGCCCAGCGGCGATTCGTGGATCCAGTTCAAGGCTCACTACTATCTCTACGCGATCCTGTTCCTGATCTTCGACGTCGAGGTACTGTTCCTTCTGCCGTTCGCCGTCACCTTCACGACGCTGCCCGTCGGCGCGTTGGTCGCGATGCTCGTGTTCATTCTTTTGCTGGCGGAGGGCCTCGTGTGGGCCTGGCACCGCGGTCACCTGGAGTGGAAATGATCCCATGAGCGAACCCACCCCTCCTTCCGCGCCCGTTCCCGCCGGTGTCACCGACGCCGAGCGCGACGAACTGCGCCGCCAGGGCATTCTGCTCACGAGCCTCCAGGAACTTTACACGTGGGGCACCAGCCATTCTGTCTGGCCGCTCAACTTCGGCCTCGCCTGCTGCGCGATCGAGATGATCGCCGCCTCGATGGCCCGTTTCGACATCGCGCGCTTCGGTTCCGAGGTGTTTCGCCCGTCGCCCCGCCAGGCCGATCTCCTCATCGTGTCCGGCACCGTCACCAAGAAGATGGCCCCGCAGGTCATCCGCCTCTGGAACCAGATGCCTGAGCCCAAGTACTGCATCGCGATGGGCGCCTGCGCGATCTCCGGCGGCCCGTTCAAGCAGGGTTACAATGTCCTCAAGGGCATCGACCGTTTCATCCCCGTCGACATCTACATCCCCGGCTGCCCGCCGCGTCCCGAGGCGCTCCTCCACGGCCTCGTGCAGCTCCAGGAAAAGATCAAGGGCTTCAAGATTTCCGGTCCCGACGCCCCGCGCCACCTGCGCAGCGATCTGGAGTGCAACTGTCCCGTGCCCGAATTCGGCGAACACGACCTTGAGCCGCCGGCCAATCCCGCGGTCTGGACCGCCCCGACCCTCGTCCGATCCGAAAAGGCCTGAACGCACCATGGAAACCGTTGAACAGATTCGCGACCGACTGCTCGCCCGGTTTCCCGGAGCGGAGGTTTCTGTCGTCACGAATCCCGGCACGGCCGCCCAACATTCCCTGCTCCTCGGCCACGCGCAGGCCCGCGCCATCGCCGAATTCCTCCGCGACGATGCCACGCTGAAACTCGACCAGTGCTCGAATGTCACCGGCATCGACTGGCCGGAAAAGGAAATCGTCGAGACCACGAAGACCACCGTGCCCGATCCCGCCGGCGGGCCCGCCAAGGTCGTGGAGCAAAAGACCAAGCGCATCCAGCCCGGCTGCCTCGAGGTCGTTTACCATCTTTACTCGATCGCGCTCCGCCACGGCCCGGTGATCCTGCGGTTTCGCACGGGCAACCGCACCGATCAGGTCCGCGTTCCCTCGCTCACGCCCGTCTGGCGCTCCTGCGAATTTCAGGAACGCGAGGTCTTCGATCTCTTTGGCGTGGTCTTCGACGGCCACCCCGACCTCCGCCGGATCCTGATGTGGGACGAGTTCAAAGATTACCCGATGCGCCGCGATTACGTCGAACCCGACGACTACGAGTGGGAGCCCACTCCGCACGGCACGGTGCTCGAAAAGGCGAAGGCGCACTACCCCGCCCCGCCGGCCGCCGCCCCCGCCGCGGCCCCTGAGAAAGGAGCGTCTGCATGAGTGTCTCCGATCTTTCCGCTCCCGGCTCTCCGCTCTCGACCTCTCCGGGTTCTCGTGTCCGCGAGGTCCACGACCAGTTTCACGGCGACCTCCTTGAGGTCTCGATGGGGCCGCACCATCCGTCCACGCACGGCGTGTTTCGCATGATCGTCACGCTCGACGGTGAGACGATCGTGAAGCTGAAGCCCGTCTTCGGTTACCTCCATCGCAACCACGAGAAAATCGGCGAGAATACGACCTATCTCGCGTCGATGCCCTACACCGACCGGCTCGACTATCTCTCGTCGATGACGAACAACTGGGCCTACGCCATCGCCGTCGAGAAGCTCGCCGGCCAGCCCGTGCCCGAGCGCGCCGAATACGTCCGCGTCATCCTCGCCGAGCTCACCCGCCTGCTCAATCACACCTGCCTCGCCGGCTTCCTCATGCAGGACTGCGGCTGCTCCGGCACGCCGCTCATGTATGCGTTCCGCGAACGCGAATACATCCTCGATCTCTTCGAGGCGCTCAGCGGCTCGCGCATGATGTGCAACTACCAGCGCTTCGGCGGCTGCCGCGTTGATCCTTCCGCCGACTGGCTGGAAGGCGCGAAGAAACTCACCGACCGTTACGGCGTCTTCCTCGACGAGTTCGAGACCCTCCTTACCGGCAACGAGATCATCATGTCGCGCACGCAGGGCGTCGGCCGCCTCTCGCCCGAACTCGCGATCAGCGCCGGCGTCACCGGCCCGATGCTCCGCGCCACCGGCGTGAACCACGACCTTCGCAAGGTCGACGCCTACGGCGCGTATCCGCGTTTCGACTTCCGCGTGCCGCTCGGCGACCACGGGGATGTCTATGACCGCTACATGATCCGCGTCCTCGAGATGCGCGAATCGATCAAGATTCTCCAGCAGGCCTTCGCCAGCCTGCCCGCCGGCCCGATTATGGACCCCAAGGCCAAGCTCCGCGGCTTCCGTCCCAAGGCGGGCGAGGCCTACGGCCGCATCGAGGGTCCGAAGGGCGAGATCGGTTTCTTCCTCGTGAGCGACGGCAGCCCGAATCCCTACCGCTACCGCGTGCGCCCGCCCTCCTTTGTCAATCTCACCATCCTTGAGGACATGTGCCTCGGTCACACCGTCGCCGACGCCGTGATCATCCTCGGCTCCGTCGACATCGACCTCGGCGAGGTCGACCGCTAACCACCATGCTCGGCACCGGATTACTCCAAGGCCTCGGCGTCACCGCGAAAAACTTCGTGGGATCCTACCACGATCCCGCGCGGCTCACCACGGTCGAGTACCCCGAGGTCAAGACGAAGCTCCCGGAGGCCTACCGCAATTTTCCGTTCCTCGTCACCGAGAACGCCACTGACCCGATGGGCACGCTCCGCTGCGTCGCCTGCCAGATCTGCGAGAAGGAGTGCCCGCCGCAGTGCATCTACATCGAGAAGAGCAAGGACAAGAAGCCCGACGCCACCGGGAAGCCCCAGCTCTTCCCCGCCATCTTCGCCATCGACACCTCCGTCTGCATGAGCTGCCAGATCTGCGTCGAGGTCTGTCCGTTCGACGCGATCAAGATGGACCATGAGTACGAGATCGCGACCACCGACCGCTTTGCCGCGCTGCTCCTGAACCGCGAGCAACTGGCGAAGCCGAACGAGTATTTTCATTCGATCCGACCCACCGAGGCC
>JAPLTR010000847.1 GCA_026398065.1 Verrucomicrobiota bacterium
CGTTGGTGATGGGTTCGCCGTCACGCGTGACGACGACGGTGCAGAAGATGTTTTTGTGGTTTCCGGGCGGGCTCTTGTCGGTGGACTCGAGTTCGAAGACCGCCTCCTTGCTCTCCTTGGTGATCTCGACGTCCTTGGCCGTGACGTTGGCCGGGAGGCCGACGAGGTGGGCGACGGCGGTGCCCTCGAAGGGAACTTTCTGGTCGAGCGTGCAGACCAGCTTGCCGGTCTGGCCGCGGGCGAGCTTGGTCGGCTCGATCTTGCCGAGGAGATAGGGCGCCGCGAGTTCGAGCTCGGCGAGCTGCGAGGACACGTAGGCGGTGCCGCCCTTGACAGTGGCGCTCGCGACGACGGCGGTCTTCCACTTGCGCACTTCGGCCTTGTTGGTGGCGTTGAGCTTGTAGTCGACGGTGGTCGCGCCCTTCGGGATCACCATGTCGGGGAGCGAGCTGATGCCGGGGGGATTCCACAGCATCTTGACGGTGATGGGCTCGTCGAAACCCTCCTGGCGCTCGGCGACGATGCGGAGCGACATCTCGCCGCTCTGCACGATCGGGACCCTGGGCTGGGCGATGGTCACCTTGAAGGGCACTTCCTCGGCGACGGCGGCGGCGATCTGGCTGACATCGGACTTCACATAGACCGTGTCGTTTTGAATGCGGATCCACTCGACGTTGTGCCGGTAGCGGCTGACGACCTCCTTGCCCTTGGCGGCGGCGGGATCGACCGGCCGGGCGGCGGGCGTGAGCAAGGTCCCGGTGAGCGCGGCGTCGGGCGCGGCCTCGAAGACGACGGGCACGGCGGACAGGCTGCCCGGCACGGTGTCGGCGAGCGACGTGACGCCCGCCGGCAGGCCGTCGAAGGCGAGGTTCAGGTCGCCGTTGAAGGTGTCGCGGTTGATATTCATCAGCACCGCGAAACGGTTGCCGCGCGGGACGACGATGGATTTGCGCGTCTCGTAGTCGTAGCGGGCGGTGTCGGGAATGGAGAGGGTGAGCGTGGGCTGCACCTCGGCGATCTCGACGCGGTAGGCAAAACGAGGGCCGCCGCGGGCGAGCTGGTCGGCGACCTTTACCGTGTAAACGCCATCCTCGGGGATGCGTACGCGCACGGCGCTGTCGGGATTGCCGGAGGCGTCGTCGTTGTTGCCGAGGGATTTTCCCTTGGCGTCGAGGACAGTGAGGACGGAATCGAGGGGTGAACCGAGGCGGCGCGCATAGACCTGGAAATCGAGGTTCTGGTCCTTCTTCGCGTTGAAGCGGAAGAAGGCCGCATCGCCCTTGGTTTCGAGGATGCCGTTGAAGGCGAGGGGGGCGGGGAGGTCGAGCAGCGGCGCGTTGGCGGCGGAGTTGCCGGCTTTCGCGGCGGCGGCGTTGGCGAATGGCGAGGCGCGCAGCCAGTTGGGCGAGGGCGCGAGGCCATCGTGGTCGGCGACGATGCCGACCCGTTCCTCCGAACCGGCGGGCAGGGTGATGCTCTGGGTGAAATCACCTGCGGCGTCGCCGAGGAACCGCGCCTCGAGGGTTTCGCCGGCCTTGCCGCCGAGCGGGTAAACGATGGCGGGGCGGGGGAAGGTCCCGACGTGGAGCCGGTAGAAATGTCCGGCGCCCGAGTAGGTCATGTCGCGGACCTGGACAAGGTATTTGCCGTCGGCGGGCGCGAGGAGCGAGACGAAGCCGTCGTGGCCGAGGAGGGGGGTGTCGTCCGAGGCGGCGAGGAGTTTGCCGGTGGTGTCCTGCACCGTCACGATCGGGTCGAACATCGTGCGGCCGAGGCGGGCACCCTCGATCTCGACGGAAAGGCGTTCGCCTTTTTTCGCGGTGACGGAGAAATAGTCGATGTCCTCGTTGCCGATGGTGCCCTGCACCGTGGTGTTGAGCGAGAGGGCTTGGGCCTTGGCGGCCTCGTTGTTGGGCTCCTTCTCCTCGACCGAGGGAAACGGGCCGACGTAGAACAACCGCAGCGCCGAGATGCCGCCGGCGGTGCGGACGCGCAGCGAGTGCTGGCCGATGCGGCAGTCGGGGGCGATCTTGAAGGTCGCCTTGACCTCCTTGTCCTTGGCGTCGGCGATTTTTTCCAGTGTGATGCCGGGCGAATAGAAGAAGATCTCCTGGGCGTCGGCGAGGCGCTCGCCGCGGAGCGTGACCTCCAGCGTGGTGCCGCGCTGGCCGCCGGCGGGCGCGATGGCGTTGAGGGCCGGTGCGACGGCCCACGCGAACGAGGCCGAGAGCAGGCCGACGCCGGCGAGCACGACGGTGCGGAGCGGGGAGAGGAGGCGGGAGCCGCGCGGGAAAACCATGACTCAGGCGAGCAGCTCTTTGACCACGTGACCGTCCTTGACGATGGCCTGCGGGCGGCCGCCGGCTGTCATGAGGGTCTTGTTCGAGTCGATGCCGATCTGGTTGAAGATCGTAGCGGCGTAGTCCTCGACGCTGAGCGGGTCGTTGTCGGGCTCGCCACCGGTGGCGTCGGAGGAGCCGTGGACATAGCCGCGTTTCACGCCGCCGCCGGCGAGGGCGATGGAGAAGACCTTTGGCCAGTGGTCGCGGCCGGCGGTGGCGTTGATCTTCGGCGTGCGGCCAAACTCAGTGTTGACGACGACGAGGGTCGAGTCGAGTAGGCCGCGTTCGTCGAGGTCGCGGATGAGGGCGGCGTAGGCCTTGTCGAAATTCGGCATCTGGGTGCCGTTGGCCTTCTTGATATTGTCGTGATGGTCCCAGCCGCCGTAGGTGAGCGAGACGAAGCGCACGCCGGACTCGACGAGGCGCCGGGCGAGCAGCATGCGCTGGCCGGCGGCGTTGCGGCCATAGGCATCGCGGATCTTGGCGGGCTCGGCCTTGATGTCGAAGGCGGCGCGGGCCTTGTCGGAGCTGATCATCGCGTAGGCGCGCTGGTAGAAGGAATCCATGCCGTCGAGGGCGTCGGATTTTTCGAGCGCGCTGAAATGGGCGTCGACCACGGAGCGCATCTCGCGGCGCTCGGCGAAACGGGCCGAGTCGATGCCGCCGGGCAGCGTGAGGTCGCGCACCGCATAGCCGT
>JAPLTR010000699.1 GCA_026398065.1 Verrucomicrobiota bacterium
ATCTCCTTCGGCCTCCGTAACCTCGCCGACCGTCACCGGGGTCTGGGTGAGATGCGCCGCGTCCTGCGCCCCGGCGGCCGCCTGTTCGTCCTCGAATTTTCCCAGCCCCACGCGTGGTTCCGCCCCTTCTATTTCTTCTACCTGCGCAAGGTCCTGCCTTTCATTGCCGGCACCGTGACCGGCGACCGCGCCGCCTACGTCTACCTCAACGACACCATCGAACAGTTTCCCAACCACACCGCCCTCGCGGAGGAAATCCGCGCCGCCGGCTTCAAAAGCGTCACCGCCTCCCGCCTCACCTTCGGCATCGTGGCCCTCCACGAGGCGACCAAGTAGCCTGGAACGCTCCGTCGTAGCACGGTCAACCTGACCGTGCTGCACGTGCGCGGGTTCCTCGGCGGCGCATCGATCCAGCACGGTCAGGTTGACCGTGCTACACCTGCCCCCACCAGTCAGCTGAACGACTTCCCGCAGCCGCACGTGCTCTGGGCGTTCGGATTCTTGATCTCGAAACCCTTCCCGTGCAGCCCGTCGTCGAAGTCCACCGCCGACCCGCTCAGGTAGGCGAGACTCGCCGGGTCCATCAAAATGGCGACCCCCTCGCTCTCCAGCTCCACGTCGTCCGGCTTCTTCTCGTCGAACGACATCCCGTACTGGAATCCCGAGCAGCCGCCCGATTCCACGAAGACCCGCAGCCGTTTCTCCGGAGCGTTCAGCTCGGCGTGCATGGTGCGTACCTGGGTCGCGGCGCGTGGTGTCAGCGTGATCACCCGGCGACCCTAGGCCGCCTTGCCGTTCTGTCAAACGTGTCAATACAGCAAATTCCGCGCCGAGTGGGATATGATTCTTGCCAGTCATCGCCGCGCACGCCTTTCTGACTCTCCGTGGCGTCCATTAAGCACATTTTCAACGAGCTCCACTACGAGATGACTCGCAAGATCGCCGAGGGCGGCATGGGCGTCGTGTACGAGGCGGTGCAGCTCGGCGCCGGAAATTTTCGCAAGGTCGTCGCAGTGAAGCTCATTCGCGAGGAGTACTCCGCCATCGAGGAGTTTCAGAACAACTTCATTGGCGAGGCCCGCCTCGTCGCCGACCTCATCCACACCAACCTCGTCCAGACCTCCCACCTCGGCCAGGTCGGCGGCCAGTATTTCATGGTGATGGAATTTGTGAAGGGCGTGAACCTCGAGCAGTTCCTCGAGCGCCACCGACAGCTCGGCAAGCCCATCCCGATCGACCTCGCCGCCTTCATCATCTCCCGGATCGCCCGCGGCCTGACGTACGCCCACTCCAAGTGCGACCGCGACGGCCGCCATCTCAACATCGTCCACCGCGACATCGGCCCCAAGAACGTCCTCATCGCCCTCGAGGGCGACGTGAAGCTCACCGACTTCGGCATCGCGAAGGCCCTCGACCTCATGTACAACGAGGAGGGCAAGGTCATCGCCGGCAAGGACGAGTACCTCTCCCCCGAGCAGGCCTCCTACGCCATCACCGACGCCCGCGCCGACCTCTTCCCCCTCGGCATCGTCCTCACCGAGCTCCTCCTCGGCAAAAACATCTTCCGCTCCGCCGACCGCGCCCAGTCCCGGCGCAACATCCTCACGATGGCCATCCCGCAGTTCTCGACCCTGCGGGCCGACATCGACCCCAAACTCGAGGCCATCATCAAGCGCGCCCTCCAGCGCGACCGCGAGAAGCGCTACCAGTCCGCCTACGATTTCCTCACCGACCTCGAGGTCTACCTCTACTCCGACCGCTACGGCCCCACCAACGAGAAGCTCGGCGTCTACCTGAAGGAGATCTTCGGCATCAAGGACCCGGTCATCCCCTCCCTTTCTTCGCGCCCGCCCCTTTGACATGCACCCCACTCCTTCTAACTGAGATGAGCCCCAGTCTCTATCATCCAGCTCATGAGCGGGCACGGCTTTAGTCACGAACTCCGCCAGCGCCAGACCCAGTCCCTGGTTCTCGCGCCGCAACTGCGCCACTCCCTGAAAATCCTTCAGGTGGCGGCGCTCGACCTGCGCTCGGTCATCCAGGAGGAGCTCCAGAGCAACCCGACGCTCGAGGAGCTGCCCATGGAGGGCGTCAGCCTCGACAGCCCCGCCCCCGAGGACGCCGCCACCGACCGCGACTCCGACTCCGGCGGCAAGACCGGCAACGAATCCTCCGACTCCGCCGAAAACGCACCCTCCACCCCCGAGACCAACGAGCCCAAGGGCGACGAGATGGACTTTTCCCGGGACAAGGAGTTCGAGATCCTCGGCAAGCTCGACGAGGACTGGCGCGACCACATGGCCAGCGCCGGCGGCGCCCAGCCCTACACCTCCGAGGATGCCGAGAAGCGCCAGCACTTCTTCGATTCCCTCGTCAGCGAGACCTCCCTCCAGGAGCACCTCATGCAGCAGGCGGAGATGACCGACCTCTCCCCCCAGGGCGTCCTCGCCATGCAGCACCTCGTCGGCGGCCTCGACGACCGTGGCTTCCTCACCCAGACCCCCGCCGACGTCGCCCTCCAGACCGGCCTGCCCCTCGACGCCGTGCAGGAGGCGTTGAAAACCCTCCGCACCTTCGACCCCGCCGGCATCGGCGCCAAGGACCTCGCCGACTGCCTCCTCCTCCAGCTCTCCGCCAAGGGCCGCAGCGACTCCCTCGCCCTGCGGATGATCCGCGACTACTTCGAGCTCCTGACGCGCCGCCGCATCCCCGGGCTCGCCCGCAAGCTCTCCGCCGACGCCGACGACGTCCAGTCCGCCATCGAGGAGATCGGCAAGCTCGACCCCGCCCCCGGCCGCCGCTTCGCCGAGGACAACAACCGCGTCGTCATCGCCGACGTGACCGTCGAGAAGGACGGCACCGAGTGGAAGATCTCCCTCAACAGCGACTACATCCCGCGTCTCCGCATTTCGAATACGTACCGCGACCTCATCGCCAAGGGCACGCTCTCGAAGGACGAGCGCGACTACCTCCGCGAGCGCATGCGCTCCGGCAAGTTCCTGATCGACTCCATCGAGCAGCGCCAGCGCACCATCGAGCGCATCACCCGCGAGATCATCAACGCCCAGACCGCCTTCTTCGAGAACGGCGTCTCCGACCTGAAGCCGCTCACGATGACCCAGATCGCCGATGTCGTCGGCGTGCACGAGACGACGGTCAGCCGCGCCATCGCCAACAAGTACATCAAGACCCCGCACGGCATCTTCGACTTCAAGTATTTCTTCACCCCCGGCTACCAGTCCGACGCCGGCGCCTCCGTCTCCAACACCAGCGTGAAGGAGATGATCGCCGACCTCGTGGCCGGCGAGGACAAGGGCACGCCGCTGAGCGACCAGGAGATCGTGGCCAAGCTCCAGGAGAAGGGCATCAAGATCGCCCGCCGCACGGTGGCCAAGTACCGCGAAGAACTCGGCATCCTCCCGAGCAACCTCCGCCGCGACTACAAGTAGCCCGCGCGCCCCGCCCCCGCGCACCCCAGTGGGCGCACCGCGCCCGCCTTGCGACTCCTTCCAACCATGAGCGTGGGCGAGTGGGCCACGCCCGATTCCCCGCCGCCCGACCGACGCCCCCCGGCGGACGCCAGCGAGCGGCTCCACCACCCCACGCCCCCGCCCGGAGCCCGGACGAGGTGCGAGCAGGTTGGATTTGGTCGGATTCACTTGGATGGGGTGGTGCCCGCCCTCGCGGCCCGCGACAGAGGGTGCAATTTGGCCGGGCCTTCCACCGTCAGATCGGGCGTCCGTCTTGCGGACGCCTCCGGAGCAGTCATACCACCCCGCGGATCTCCCTGGGAGCGCGGCCGCCGGTGCATCCATGCCGGAGCCGGACGACGGATTTTCACCGGAGCCAACGGGAACGGACTCAACCGAGCGCACCGCCTGGCGCAGCTCTCCGTGCGCTCCGTTTCCTCCAGTTCCATCCGATGGGTTTGATTGGCTAAGGTTGGATAAGGTTGGATTCACTTGGATTTGCTGCGCCCTCCAAAGCGGCACGCGACGGAGGGGCCGGATTGGGCCGTGCCTGCCATGGAGGGCGTCCGGCTTGCGGACGCCTCCGGGAAACATCGCACCCCGGCGCCTGCAAGACAGGCGCCCTCCACGATCCGGCTCCACCGCGGTTTTCCTTTTCGTGTCTTTCGT
>JAPLTR010000982.1 GCA_026398065.1 Verrucomicrobiota bacterium
CGTTGTGGCCGGGCGCAGGCTCACCCGTGCGGCGGGCATGGAGGCCGCCGATGAGGAGTTTGAGCTGATTGCGGACGGACACGGAGGGCGGGAATATCTAATGACGAAGGACGAATGTCGAATGCGGAAGGGAGGGAGGGGTTAGCGTTTCGCTTCCGTGCCGTTGTCCTCCTGGATCGGGTTGCGGTAGGTTTCGTAGGCGTCGATGATCTTGCCAACGAGGGGGTGGCGGACGACGTCGGCGCCGCTGAAGGTGTGGAAGTCGATGCCGGGGATGTCCCGCAGGATGTGGCGGACTTCCAGTAGGCCGCTCTGCTTCGAGCGCGGAAGGTCGATCTGGGTGATGTCACCGGTCACGACCATGCGGGAGTCTTCGCCGAGGCGGGTGAGGAACATCATCATCTGCTCGGGCGTGGTGTTCTGGGCCTCGTCGAGGACGATAAACGAGTGCGACAGGGTGCGGCCGCGCATGTAGGCGAGAGGGGCGATCTCGATCACGCCCTTTTCGGTGAGGCGGACGACATCCTCGGCGTCGAGCATGTCGTGGAGGGCGTCGTAGAGCGGGCGAAGGTAGGGGAGGATCTTCTCGCGGAGGTCGCCGGGCAGGAAGCCGAGGGTCTCGCCGGCCTCGACGGCGGGGCGGGTGAGGATGATGCGCTCGACCTCGTTCTTGAGGAGGGCGGAGACGGCGGCGGCCATCGCGAGGTAGGTCTTGCCGGTGCCGGCGGGGCCGATGCCGAACACGATGGGGTGCTTCAGCGTGGACTGAAGGTAGAGCTTCTGGCCGAGGGTCTTCGGGACGATCGTCTTGCGGTTGGTGGCGATGACGAGCGGTTCGGTGATGAGCGCGCGCATCTGGTCGCCCTCGCCGCGGGCGAAGCCGTCGGTGATGCGGTGGAAGTCCGGCGTGCGGATCGTCATGCCCTGGGAGCGGGCCTCGTTGAGAAAGCCGAAGAGCGACTCGGCCAGGGCGATGGCCGGACCGGCGGCCGCGGCGGTCGTGCCGGTGGGCGGGTCGATCTTGAGCCAGTCGTCGCGGGAGACGAGTTTCACGCCGAGGGCGCGCTCGGCGTGGAGGAGGTTTTCCTCATGGCCGGCATAGAGCGCGTGGAGGTGGCGCGGAGAAGGGAAATGGAGGGTCTTGGTCGGCAAGGCGGGAAGGTGCTGTTACGCGGTAAACGGCGGGCGCGGGGCGTAAGTCAAGGGAGCCGGTCGGTCGCGGTGGGCGGACTAGGGCGGGGCAGCGGGGGCCGCGAGCGTGGCGGCGACGGTGGTGAGGCGCTGCCAGGTGGCTTCGAGGGATTGCGGGAGGATGCGGGTGGAGCCGATCACCGGCATGAAATTGCTGTCGCCGTTCCAGCGCGGGACGATGTGGCCGTGCAGGTGGTCGATGCTGCCGCCGGCGACCTGGCCGCCGAGGTTGAAGCCGATGTTGAAGGCGTCGGGCTTGAGGCCGAGGGTGAGGAGACGTTTGCCGAACGTGATCTCCTCAAAGAGGTCGGCGCGTTCGGCGACCGTGAGTTCGTCGAGGTCGGAAACGTCCCGAAACGGCACGGCGAGGAGGTGGCCGGGATTGTAGGGAAAGCGGTTGAGGATCAGGTAGCACGTCGTCGCGCGGTGCACG
>JAPLTR010000721.1 GCA_026398065.1 Verrucomicrobiota bacterium
CCCGGCCTTGCCGGGCGTGGCGATCCAGCATCAATCAGATGGATTGCTTCGTCGCGAGCTCCTCGCAATGACAGTTGCGTGATGGTTTCGCGTTAGGATTTAGCCCATGCCCGCCAACAAATTCAACGGCTACACCGACTACGGCATCGGCATCGGCCTGCGCATCCCGCACTACGACCACATCCTGAGCCGGAAGCCCACGGTCGACTGGTTCGAGATCATCTCGGAGAACTTCATGGTCGACTGCGGCCGTCCGCTGCAGGTGCTTGATCAGATCCTGGAGCAGTACCGCGTCGTGCAGCACGGCGTCTCGATGTACTTCGGCTCGGCCGACAAGCCCGACCGCGCGCACCTGAAGAAACTGAAGGCGCTGGTGAAGCGCACGAAGACCCCGTGGCTGTCGGACCACCTCTGCTGGGGGAGTGTCGACGGGACATTCACCCACGACCTGCTGCCGATGCCGTATACGTTTTCCGCGGCGCGCCGCACGGCGGAGAAGATCAAGATGGTGCGCGACTACCTCGAGGTGCCCATCTGCGTGGAGAACGTCAGAGATGACGGAGTGGGAGTTTCTGACCGAGGTGGTGGAGCGGGCCGACTGCGGGATTCTCCTCGATGTAAACAACATCTATGTCTCGGCGCAGAACCACGATTTCAACCCGTACGACTATCTCAACGGGGTGCCGCTCGACCGCGTGGCGCAGATCCACGTGGCGGGGCACACGAAGTTTGAGAAGTATATTTTGGATACGCACGACCACCCGGTGCTGGACCCGGTGTGGAAGCTGTATGCGCACGCGATCCGCGGCGCGGGCGTGACCGCCACGCTGCTGGAGTGGGATGACAAAATCCCGTCGTTCGACGAGGTGCACGCCGAGGCGCTCAAGGCGAACGCATTCATCGCGGGGGCGCGGGCGGCGAAGGCGAAAGCCCGATGAAGGCCCCGGTCGCACCGGTGGGCCTCCGGCCGGCGCCGCGGCGGGCGCCGAGGGCGTTGCGGACGGACGCGGACCTGCGGACGCTGCAGCGGTGGATGACGCACGCGCTCGTGCAGCCGCTGACGGCGGACGACGATCTCGCGCCGGTGTGGCGCGACGGGCGGCCGATGGCGGAGGTGGCGGCGGAGTACATCAAGCCGAACGACCGGCTGACCTCGTTCGAGCGCCTGCAGATCTACGCCCGCAGCTACTGGTACCGGGTGATCGACGGCGTGTACGAGGACGCCCCGGGGCTGCGCGGGCTGCTGGGGGAGAAACGTTTTTCGGCGTTCGTGCGGGCCTACCTGGCGAAGTATCCGTCGCGGTCCTACACGATGCGCAATCTCGCGGAGCGGCTGCCGCAGTTTGTCCGCGAGGAGCCGCGGCGGACGGCGCCGCACACGGCGCTGGCGCACGCGATCGCGCGCTTCGAATGGGCGCAGACCGTGGCCTTCGACGGCGAGGCGCGGCCGGTGCTCACCCCCGCGGACCTCGCGGCCACGCCGCCCGCGAAGCTGCGCCTTGGCCTGCAGCCCTATATCTCGCTCGTCCAGGCGGACTGGCCGGTGGACGACTACGTGCTGGCGGTGAAGAAGCGCGACGCGTTGCGCAGCGAAGCGAGCAACACCATCGACCATGCGCCGGACGCGGCGGCGAAAACGAAGGTGCCGCTCCCGCGGCGAAAGCGGACCTTCATTGTGGTGCACCGCTACAACCACCGGCTCTACTACAAGCGGGTGGAGGCGCCGGCGTTTCGGATGCTGGAGGCGCTGGCCGCCGGCCGGACGCTCGTGCAGGCCGTGGCGGCGGCGGGGCCGCGCGTGAAGCCGGCGCAGGTGCAGGCGTGGTTTGCGACGTGGATGGAGCTCGGGTGGTTCTGCCGCCGTTAGCCGTCAGATTTTTTTCGACGGTCAGGAAATAAAGCCCCGCGCGCACGCTCTCACGCGCATGAACTTATCTTCCGGTTACAACAAACTCGACGGGCTGCTCACCGCGGTGGGCACGTGGCTGCAGCCGCTGGTGCTGCTCGTGATCCGCGGCTGGTGGGGCTGGTCGTTTTTCCTGACCGGCAAGGGCAAGCTGCTCAATCTGGAGAAGACGACCG
>JAPLTR010000781.1:0-15000 GCA_026398065.1 Verrucomicrobiota bacterium
GCTGTCGGCGGCGCTGCTGGGCCACCGGGACGTCGCGGGCTTCGACAACGATCCCGAGGCGGTGGGCGTGAGCGAGGAGAACGCGGGGCTGAACGGCCTGGGCGGCAAGGTGAAGTTTTTTGTCGGCGATCTCGTCACGGGGTTTGCCGGCGGGCCGTACGATGTCGTGCTCGCCAACATCCTCGCGAACGTGCTCATCCAGTACGCCCGCGAACTCACGGCGGCGGTGGCGCCGGGCGGCACGCTGATCCTGAGCGGCATCCTGGCCGTCGAGGTGGAGCAGGTGAAGGCGGCGTTTGCGGCGGTCGTGCCGGCGTGGGCGCAGGAGTCGCGGACGATGGGCGAGTGGAGCGACGTGCGGCTGACGCGGCCGTGAGAATTTCGTAGTTAAATTACGGATACATAAAATGAACACGGAGCGAAGCCAGACCAGGGGCGGAGGGCGGAGGCCGGCGGCCGGGAAATTCGCGGCGGGCCTCGCTTTGGGCCTGACGCTGCTGGTGGCGGCGGCGCCGGCGCACGACACCTGGCTGCAGCCGGACCGGTCGGAGACGACGCCCGGCGCGACGTTTCTCGTCGACCTGTCGAGTGCGGACGGGTTCACGGGGTTTCAGACCGCGATCCAGCCGGAGCGGGTGGCGAAGGCCGTGGGGCGGCTGGGCGGCGCGGCCCTGGTGGTGGGCGCGGGCACGGCGACGGAGAAGACGCTGCGTTTCCCGGTGACGGTGATGCGTCCGGGCGTGGCGGTGATGGGCGTGGAGCTGAAGCCGCGGCTGCTCGAGCTGGAGCCGGACAAGATCGAGACGTATTTTCGCGAGATCCACGCGGGCGAGGAGTTGCGCGAGCAGTGGGCCGCGGTGCCGGAGCCGCGCCGCTGGCGCGAGAGCTACGTGAAGCACGCAAAGTCGTTTGTGCGGGTGGGCGAGCCGGCGGCGGGCGACCGCGCGTGGGCGGAGCCGCTCGGGCTGGGGCTGGAGATCGTGCCGGAGCGCGACCCGACGACGCTGCGGGCAGGCGAGGCGCTGCCGGTGCGGGTACTGCGCGGGGGCCGGCCGCTCGCGGGCTTCGTGCTCGCGTATGTGTCGGCCGGCGAGACGCATGAGCATGTGGTCATGACGGATGCGGAAGGCCGGGCCAGCGCGACGCTCGCGGTCCGGGGGGCGTGGCTCGTGCACGGCACGGACCTGCGGCGGGCGACGGTGCCGGACCGCGAATGGGAGAGCGACTTCACGACGATGACGGTCGACGTGAAATGAGCGGGCGGGCGCCTCAGGGCCGGCGGGCCCAATTCGGCTCAACCCACTCTTCGTCACCCGGGGCCGCACGGATGCAAATTTTCCGAAACGGCGGGGATAATGCCTTGCCTGTGATCGAGCCGGAGGGCTTTTCTCGGTTTCCGCTGCCATGGACTCTGTGACGCCCGAACCCGACGAGGTGACCCTGCTCCTGGCGGTGGCGCGTCGTGACGAGGAGGCGTTTGCGACATTGTACGACCGGCTGTCGCGGCCGATCTTCTCGCTGGTCGTGCGGATTGTGCGGTCGCGCGCGGAGGCGGAGGAGGTGCTGCAGGAAGCCTTCTGGCAGATCTGGGAAAACGCGCCGTCGTACCGGCCGGAGCTGGGGTCGCCGTTTTGCTGGATGGTGACGGTGGCGCGGCGGAAGGCTATCGACCGGCTGCGGTCGAATGCACGGCACCTTCAGCGCATCGCGGAGGCGCAGGGCCTGCGGACGGACGACGAGTTTGCCGCGCCGGTGGTGCTCGACGTGCTGGCGGCGGGCGAGCAGAGCGCGGCGGTGCGGGCGGCGCTGGCGCGGCTCGGCCCCGACGAGCGGCGGGCCATCATGCTGGCGTTTTTTGACGGACTCACGCACGAGGAGATCGCCGCGGCGCTGCGCGCGCCGGTCGGCACGGTGAAGGCGCGCATCCGGCGCGGCCTGCAGAAGCTGAAACCATCGCTCGCCCCGCTGCGTCAGCCGGGCGGCAACTGAGGTGAACCCATGACTCGCAAAAAAACGAAACCTGCCCCGCGTCCCGCCCGTTCGACGGATGGGGAGTTGCTCGGCGCCTCGACGGCGGGTGCGCTGGCGGAAGACACCGCGCGGCTGGCGCTGGCGGCGCCGGTCGTGGCCGCGCCGTCAGCCAGCGTGAAGACGCAGCTGCTCGCGCGGATTCGCGCCGCGAAGGCCGCGGGCTCCGCGGCGGCGGTGCCGGCGGGCTGGCGGTTTGAGTCGGCAAACACGGCGGAGGGCTGGCGCGAGACGTTTCCCGGGGTGCGGTTCAAGACCCTGTCGGTGGACGAGGCGCGCGACGTGGTGATGCTGCTGGTCGAGATGAGGCCCGGCGCGCGGTTTCCCGATCATCCGCACGACACGAGCGCGGACGAGGGCGTGGTGATCTCCGGCGACGTGGACATGGACGGGCGCCTGATGCGGCCGGGCGACTACTACTATGCGGGGCAGGGGACGATGCACCAGAATGTCACCAGCCCGAGCGGTTGCACGGCGCTGCTGTCGATGCGGGCGTCGGCCTGGCGCCAGTGGCGCGAAAAGCTCACGGCGCGATGAGCGGGTGGCGTTTATTTTGGGTGCTGGCCGCGGCGTTGGTGACCGCGGTCACCGGCCGGGCCCACGACCCGGGGATTAGCACGGCGCAGGGGCAGCTCCTCGCGGACGCGCTGGAGATCACGGTGGGCTTCGCACCGGCCGACGCGGAGCAGCTGCTCCCGCCGGAGGCGCGCGTATCGGGGAAATGGACACAGGCGGAGTTTGTCGCCGCGCAGCCGCTGCTGGCGGAGCTCGCGCCGAGGATGCTGGAGTTGAAGGCCGGGGGCGTCGCGGTGGCGCCGCGCGAGACGCGCGTGCAGCTCGCGGCGGGGGACGCGTTGAACTTCTTTGTGGTCTATCCGCGGCCGAAGCCGGGGGTGGTGACCTTGCGGGCGGTGAAGCTGGGGGAGCTGCCGCCGGGGCACCGCGAGTTTGTCTTCATCGT
This sequence comes from Verrucomicrobiota bacterium, assembly GCA_026398065.1. Taxonomy (GTDB): domain Bacteria; phylum Verrucomicrobiota; class Verrucomicrobiia; order Opitutales; family Opitutaceae; genus GAS368. Next base: position 2,990 of record JAPLTR010000781.1, read on the forward strand.
GGACGAACGCGGCTCGACGATCGCGAAGAAACTCCTGAGCGCAAAGGATGACGGGCTGGAGCTGACGATCGGGGAGGTGACGGGCGGAGGGAGCGCGGCGAGCAGTCCGGCGGGCGCGACAACCGAGCCCGCAGGGGCGCCGACCTTCTGGGGTTTTCTGAAGCTCGGCGTGGAGCACATCTGGACGGGGTACGACCACCTGCTGTTTCTCTTCGCGCTACTCGTGGTGTGCCGGAGCTTTCGCTCCATTGTGAGGATCATCACGTTTTTCACCCTGGCCCACTCGCTCACGCTGGCGCTGGCGACGCTCGACGTGGTGAACCTGCCGAGCCGGTTCGTGGAGCCGGCCATCGCGGCCTCGATCATTTTTGTCGGCGTGGAAAACCTGCTGCGCCGTGGCGAGGAGCCGAAGGGGCGCTGGGCGCTGACCTTTGCCTTCGGGCTGATCCATGGCTTCGGCTTCGCGAGCGTGCTGAAGGAACTGGGAGTGGGGCGGGGCGGGCAGGGCCTCGCGATGCCGCTGTTCACCTTTAACCTCGGGGTCGAGGTGGGGCAGGTGACCATCGCGGCGATCGTGCTGCCGCTCGTGTGGCAGCTGCGGAAGAATGAGGCGTTCGTGCGGCGCGGGGTGCCGGTGCTGTCGGCCATCGTGGCGCTGGCGGGGCTGTACTGGTTAGTGGAGCGGACGGTGTTGGCGTGATTGTAACTTGGAATATACGTGCATCCGTCCGCACCCGTCGCACGAATTGTCCTTCGCATGCTCCCGCGTTCGCGCAACCGCAACACCGCCCGGTGGCCGTTCTGGCTGCTGATTGTGGCGTGGGTGTGCGCGAACAGCCCGCAGGCCGCGACGTATGCGCTGATCTCGTGGATCGGCGAGGCGCGGCACTTCACGCACCAGCAGCGGCTGACGGCAGAGGTGGCCCACGTCCTCACCGGGGCGAAAGACCCGGAGCGGACGGTGGAGATGACCGCGGCGGCGAAGCGGCCCCTGGCGCCGCCGACGCCGGCGGAAGCGACCTTGAAGAAAATCGAGCTCGCCGTGGAACGCACGGCGGAGGTCCTGCCGCCGACGGTGCGGGGAGCGGTGAGGGCGGTGCGGGCGACGACACTGCCGGACGAGCGTTGTGAGGCGCCGCCTCACGAGCCGCCGCGTGCGTGGCCCGTCCTCGTCTGAGTAGGCGTTCTCCCGTCGGGAGCACGTGAAGGCAGGGCTTCGTCGCGAATGCGGCGAGGCGGGTCGCTTCAATCTGCGCGCACGCCCGTGGCGGTCGCGCACAACCACCAGGTCGCTTGTCATGTACGCATCTTCTCCGCGTTTTTCCGCGCTCACGCGCACGGCTTTGATCACATTTTTCGCCTGTCACGCTGCGGCGTCGCGGGCTCAAACTCCGGGGGAGGCAGCCCAGCCGGGTGAGCCCGAACGGCTCTCGCGGGTCGTCGTGCAAGGCCGCGACACCGATCTCGTCGGCACGGCGGCGTCGGCTTCCCAGGGCATCGTGGGTGCAGCGGAACTCGCGGAGCGGCCGCTGCTGCGGCGCGGGGAACTGCTCGAGGTGATCCCTGGGGTGGTCGTCACGCAGCATTCGGGTGACGGGAAGGCGAACCAGTATTTCCTGCGCGGGTTCAATCTCGACCACGGGACGGATTTTTCGGTGAGCGTCGACGGGATGCCGGTGAACATGCGCTCGCACGCCCACGGGCAGGGCTACGCAGACATCAATTTTCTCATTCCCGAGCTGGTGCGCCAGGTGGACTACAACAAGGGGCCGTTCTTCGCCGATGTGGGCGATTTCTCGGCGGCAGGCGCCGCGGAGTTCCGGCTGTTTGACGCGTTGCCGCGGCCGTTTGTGACGGTGTCGGTGGGCGAGAACAACTACCGGCGGCTCGTGGCCGGGGGCACGGTGGCCAGGGGCCAGGCGGAGACGACGGGTGCGGTGGAATACACGCACGACGATGGGCCGTGGAAACTGAGCGAGGATGCGAACCGCTTCAACGGCTTCGCGCGGCGTCACTGGGCGGCCGGTGGCAACGACTACCGGCTGACGGCGATGGCGTATCACGGGAAGTGGCGTTCGACCGACCAGATTCCATTGCGCGCGGTGAAGGCGGGGACGCTCGACCGCTTCGGAAACATCGATCCGTCCGATGGCGGCGAGGCGGACCGGGCGAGCGTGTCCTTCGATGCGACCCTGAAGAGCGCGGGCGGCACGACGCGCGTCAACGCGTACGCGCTCTACAACCGGCTGAACCTGTATTCGAACTTCACGTACTTCCTCGACGACCCGGTGAACGGCGACCAGTTCAACCAGCGCGAGCGGCGGGTCGTGTTCGGCGGGGCGGTGACGCAGACGCGGTCGGGCGAGGTGCTCGGAGCGAAAAGCGATTTCGTCGCGGGCCTGCAGGTGCGCGCCGACGAGATCGGCGAACTCGGGCTGCATCGGACGGTGGAACGCGTGCGGCTCGCGACGGTGCGGGACGACGAGGTGAGCGAGGCGAGCGCGGGGGTGTTTGGGCGGGTGGAGACGCGGTGGAGCGACACCGTGCGCACGACCGCCGGGCTGCGGCTGGACGGCTACCGGTTCAAGGTGGACAGCGTCGATACGCGCAACTCCGGCACGCGGCTGGCGGATATCTTTTCGCCGAAGGTGGGCGTGGTGTTCGGGCCGTGGAGCAGGACGGAGATCTATGCGAACGCGGGCGACGGGTTTCACAGCAACGACGCGCGGGGCACAACGATCCGCATCGATCCGGCGGATGGCGTGACGCCGGTGGACCGCGTCAATCCGCTCGTGCGCTCGCGCGGTGCGGAACTGGGGGTGCGCACGGCGGCGGTGCCCGGACTGGTGAGCTCGGTCACGGTGTGGGCGCTCGATCTGGATTCGGAACTGGTGTTTGTGGGCGATGCGGGCGGCACGGAGCCCACGGCGCGCACGCGTCGGTACGGCGTGGAGTTGGCAAATCATTGGAAGCCGACGCCGTGGCTGGCGCTGGAGGGTGACGTGGCGCTGACGCACGCGCGCTACCGCGACAATCCGGCGAACGGGCACGTGGCGAATTCGATCAAGACCGTCGTGTCGGGCGGCCTCACGGTCGCGAAGCGCGAGGGATGGCTGGGCAGCGTGCGGGTGCGGTACTTCGGGTCGCAGCCGTTGACCGAGGACAATTCGGTGCGTGCGCCCTCGTCGCTGACGTTCAACGCCCGCATTGGCTGGCGCGCGAAAGATTGGGAAGTTGCGCTCGACGTGCTGAACGTGCTCGACCGCGCGAGCTACGACATCGCATATGCGTACGCCTCGCGCCTGCGCGGCGAACCGGCGGCGGGAGTGGATGACATTCACTTCCATCCGGCGGAGCCGCGGACGTTCCGCCTCGGCGTGACGCGGCGGTTTTAGTCGGCGGGCGGCGGCGCTTACGAAGCGCGTGGGCGGACGGATGCAGAAAGTTTCAATAAGTTCGGGCGAAGCGTCCGCGCGCTGCATCCGCGCGAATCAGGGGCATGAGAAAATTGAGCCCCTGGATATTTGTCGCGCTGTGGAGCGCGAGCGTCGGCGTCGCGAAACCCGACGAACTCGCCGAGGCGATCGTCCTCACGCCGCAGGGTGGCACGACGGTGGAGGACCAGGCAATCGCGGCCTGGCAGAGCCGCGCGTCGGTCCCGGCGGCGAACGCCGAGGCGTGGGAGCGGCTCGGCTGGGCGTACGTCGCGAAGGCGCGGCGCACGCTGGATGCGGGGTTTTTCAAGCTGGCGGAGAAGACCGCGGACGCGAGCGACGCGCGATTCGGCGTGCGGCCCGAGATGCGGCTCCTGCGCGGACATGTGCTGCACAACCTGCATCGGTTTCGGGAGGCGGAGACGGTGGCGCGCGGGTTGTTCGCGGAGCGCGGGCTCGCCGTGGACCTGGCGTTGTTGAGCGACGCGCTGGTGGAGCAGGGCAAGCTCGGCGAGACGGTCGAGGTGCTGCAGCGGATGGTGGACCTGCGGCCGGGGGCGGAGGCGTTCAGCCGCATCGCGCATGTGCGCTGGCTGAAGGGCGATCTCGCCGGCGCCACCGGCGCAATGGAAGCGGCGCTGCGCGCGCGCGATCCGCGTGAGAGCGAGACCTACGCGTGGACGCTCGTTCGCCTCTCGGGCTACTATTTGCAGGACGGCCGGACCGAGGCGGCGCTGACGGCGGCGGACGCCGCCGTGAAGCATGCGGCTGACTATGCGCCGGCGCTGCTGGCGCGCGGACGGGCGCTGCTGGCAACCGGCCGCGGCGACGAGGCGGTCGGGGCGCTGTGGCGGGCGGCCGAGCTGAATCCACTTCCCGAATACCACTGGTGGCTGGCCGATACGTTGCGCGCGGCCGGACGCGAGACCGAGGCCGTCCAAACCGAGGAGAGGCTGAGCGCGCGGGGCGACGCGGGCGATCCGCGCACGCTCGCGCTGTTTCTGGCCACCCGGGGTGTCCGGACAGACCGGGCGGTTCGCCTGGCTCGCGAGGAGCTGGACAACCGGGCGGACGTGCTCACCCACGACGCGCTCGCCTGGGCGCTGGCGGCGAACGGCGAGTTGGCGGCGGCGGAGACCGAGATGAACGCCGCGCTCGCGGAGCAGACGAAGGACGCGCGCCTTTTCCTCCATGCGGGTGAGATCGCGCTGGCCCGGGGCCACGAAGCGGCCGCAAGGGCCCATTTCGCCGATGCGAAGAGATTTTCGGGTTCCTTGACCCCGAGTGAGCGAGCGCGGCTCGCGAGCCGCCTCGAAGCCGCGGCGCCAACGGCCCGTGCCGACTGAACTTTTCCTCCAACCCGGAAATACAACCCAACATCCACCCATGAAATCATTGCTCAGCCTAAATTCCGCGAGCCTGCTCGGTCTGCTCGCCCTCGTGACCGCCGTCGGCTCCGTGCCGGCGCGCGCTTCCAGTCATCAAGACGCCCCGCTCATCACCCTTGATCCGGCGGCCAACACGACGGACGTCTACGCGTTTGTCGTGCAACGCAACGGCGTGAAATACCTCGATGTCGCCCTCGGCGTCTATCCGCACGAGGAGCCGGGCGTGGGGCCGAACAAGTACGGCTTCGATGCGAACGTCCTCTACCAGATATTCCTTGCCGACCCCACGACGGGAGCGGACCGCGTAGCGTACCAGTTTCAGTTTTCCGACAGCTTCAAATCGCAGGCCACCATCCTGCAGGGTTATCTCGGGGTGATCGCGGCCAACGGCGACGCGTCGCAGAATTTCACGCAAACGTACACGGTGACCAAGGTCGTGGGCGGAGTGAGCACGGTCTTGGGGACCGGAACGGTGCCGCCCAACAACCAGGGAGTCGCCACCCCGAAGTACAACAAGGGCGACAACGGCCTAAACCAGGCCAAGGACGGCGTCGCCGACGCCACCGCGCTCGACGACTACACGCGTGGGGCGGTCGCGACCCTGAACAACGGGTATCGCTCTTTCTCGGGGCAGCGCGACGACGCGTTTTACGGGGACATTAACTCGATCTTTGACTTGGTTGCGCTCCGCTCCGGGGCCAATAACCGCTTCGACAGCCAAGGGGGATTCAATATCCACCTCATTGCCCTCGAAATCCCCCTGGCCGACATCGCGGGCGGTGAATCTCAGACCGTGGGAGTCTATGCCACCACCAGCCGTCGGGCGACGACCGTGTTGACCGATGGCGCGGGCTCGGCTGGCACCACAGCTACCGGCGCTTGGGTGCAGGTTGGGCGCCAGGGCAATCCGCTGTTCTGTGAGGCCTTCATCGCGCTGAAGGACAAGGACCTTTACAATCGGACGAAACCGACGAGCGATGCGACCCTCTTCAAAACCTACGCGGAGAATACCGAACTCGGCGCCCTCATCAACGCGTTGTTGCTCAAGAGCAAGGTCGCGATCGAGACCGGCCGCACCGACTTGGCGGCGATTTTCATCCCCGACGTCATCAAGATCGACCTCTCGACCGCCCGGGCGCGCCTCCCCGGCGGTGGTGCGACGAATAGCGTGCTGGCTGACGACGCTGGCTACTCGCGGTTGAGTATTTTCGGCGGCGACGTGCTGGAGAGCCCCACGGCGGGCCATCCCTTCCGCCTGCCGGGCAGCGCGATCGGGGCCGATGCGACCAAGTTTTACGTACCCGGTGGTTGGCCCAACGGCCGTCGCATCGGCGAAGACGTGATCGACATCGGTGTTTCAGCGATCCTGAGCGACCTGCGGACCCTGCCGCTCAAGATCTCCGTGGCCGACGGCATCGATAATGTGAGCAGCAACGACATGATCTTCAACAAGGTCTTTCCGTACTCGGCCACACCCCACAACGGGCACAATTCCGACCACAATCCCCGCCAAGTCACCTCGCCGTTGCTCAATATCTCGGCGCGTGGCGTCGCGGGTGGCGGCGGCAACTCCCTGATCGGCGGCTTTGTGATCCGGGGCAATTTGCCGGTCTCCGTACTGGTGCGGGCCCAAGGGGCCTCGTTGACGGCGCTGGGCGTCCCGGATGCCTTGGCGGATACGACCCTTGAGGTCTGGCAGGGAGGCGCCTTGGTCCAGTCCAACGACAATTGGAAGACGCCTGCGGCGGGCGGCGCGACGCAAGCGGCGATCACGGCTACGGGGTATGCCCCGGGTTCGGACAGCGATTCGGCGATCTTGGTTACCCTCCAGCCTGGAGCCTACACGACGGTCGTCCGCGGCAAAAACGGTGCGACGGGTGTGGCCATCATCGAGGCCTTCCTGACGCAATAAACTGCCAGAATCGAAGCAAACGGATGGCCGAATCGGCCGTTCGCCCGCTCCAAAGGCCCGCAGAAATGCGGGCCTTTTTTAGTGTTTTTGGGCTTGTTCTGGCCGAAATGCAGCCTTTTCGGGGAGAATTTCGCTTTGGACGTCTTTTCAGACCAGCATTTCAAAATAGATCAGCGCGACATTGCGGTAGGTGGCCCGGCCGACCTCGCGAAAACCGCATTTGCGATAGAACTCACCGGCCCCAGCCGGCGCGTCGAAGGCGTCCAGGAAGATGCCTTGTGCGGGCCACTCGCGAGCGATTTCGAGGGCTTGGACGACCGCGCTGCGGCCAAGCCCTTGGTGCTGGCGGTCGGGCAGTACGGCCATGGACGTGAGGTAGAGCGGCCGCGGTATGGGGGAAAAATAGGACCGGTCGATGGCCCACGGCTTTCTGGTCGCGAGGGTAAGGGCTGCGAGGACGGAGCCGCGCTCTTTGAGGACGTAGACGTGGGCGTTACGCAGGTCAAAAAGGACACCGCGCTCGGTGATATTGCCCGACCATGAACCCGGGCCGAAGCGAGCGGTGAGGTCCGCCCGTGCCGCCACGTGCAGAGCCGCCAAGGCCGCGGCGTCGTCGACGCTGGCGGGGCGGAGTTTCAGGTGGGGTGGTGCCATGGGGCACAAAAAAGGCGCGTTACGGATAACGCGCCTGAAGTTCTCAGGAGAAGAGATCGGTCGGTGTCCGACTCATGAAATCCTCCATGTACGCCGTCGTGGCCTTGCCCTCGATGAAGACGGGGTCGGCCATGATCGCCTTGTGAAGGGGAATCGTAGTCTTGATTCCACGGATAAGATATTCGCTGAGAGCACGATACATGCGCTCAAGCGCGACCTTGCGGGTCGAGCCATAGGAGATAAGCTTGCCGATCATCGAATCGTAGTACGGCGGGATGGTGTAGCCACTGTAGGCATGTGAATCGACGCGGACACCGTGGCCGCCCGGTGCATAGTAGAGGCCGATCGTCCCGGGTGAGGGGGCGAAGTTGCGGGCCGGGTCCTCGGCGTTGATGCGGCACTCGATAGCGTGCTTCTCGAACTTGATGTCGCCCTGGTCGAAATCGAGTTTTTCACCGTTCGCGACACGGATCTGTTGCTTGATCAAATCGATACCGGTAACTTCCTCGGTAACGGGGTGTTCCACCTGGATGCGGGTGTTCATCTCGATGAAGAAGTAGTTCCCCTTGGCGTCCACGAGGAATTCGATGGTGCCGGCATTCTCGTAAGCAGCGGCTTCGGCGGCCTTGATGGCGTGTTTGCCCATCTTTTTGCGCAGATCGGCGCTCAAAAACGGGGAAGGGGACTCCTCAATGAGCTTCTGATGGCGGCGCTGAACCGAGCAATCGCGCTCGCCGAGGTGGACGATCTTACCGTGGCTGTCGCCCAAGATCTGAAACTCGATGTGGCGGGGCTTTTCGATGTAGCGCTCGATGTAGACGGCGCCATTGCCAAAGGCCTTTTCGGCCTCGCCGCGGGCCACATGGTACTCTTTGGCGAAGGAAATGTCGTTGTGGGCGATGCGCATGCCACGGCCGCCGCCGCCAGCGACCGCCTTGATAATGACCGGGTAGCCCACTTTACGGGCGACCTTCACAGCCTCCGCTTCATTCTCGACCGGACCATCGGAGCCGGGGACGATTGGGACGCCGGCTTTGCGGACGGTGTCCTTGGCAATCGCCTTGTCGCCCATCATTTTGATGGATTTCGACTTCGGGCCAATGAACTTGATATTGCAGGACTCGCACTGCTCGGCAAATTTGGCGTTCTCGGAGAGAAAACCGTAGCCCGGATGGATCGCGTCGACGTCAGCGATCTCAGCAGCGCTGATGATGCGATCGGCACGCAGGTAGCTGTCGGCGCTCTTAGGACCGCCGATGCAGATGGCCTCATCGGCAAGTTGCACGTGGAGCGATTGGACATCCGCCTCGGAGTAGACCGCAAGGGTCTTGATGCCTAACTCGCGACAGGCACGGACGATGCGGAGGGCAATTTCACCGCGGTTGGCGATGAGGATTTTTTGAATCATGTCGGTAAACTAAACGAGAAACCACCCGACCGGGCCGTCGGCGCCTCGCGGAGCGCGCGAGGCGGGCGGCCAAGGGGTGGCTTAGTTGCTATAAATTAGTGAGTTAGGCCTGCTTAATCTTGAAGAGGCGCTGACCGTATTCGACGGGCTGGCCATTTTCGACGAGGACTTCGAGGACCGTACCCTTGGCCTCGGCCTGGATCTCGTTCATGATTTTCATGGCCTCGATGATGCAGACCACGGAATTTTCGACGACCTTGGTGCCAGCGTCGGCAAAGGCTTTGCTCTCAGGCGAAGCCGCCCGATAGAACGTACCCACCATCGGCGACTTGATGTAGCCGATGCCGGCCTCTTCCTGAGCGGCCACCGGACTGGTCGAGCCGCCGGCCGGTGCCGATGCCGGGAGGGGCATGGGCGGATTGGTGTCCAAACCCGGGAAAGGCGGATTGGACCCGCGGCCGGAAGAAACGATCGGCAGGCCATTGCTGCCGCGACGGATCTTGAGCTTGAAACCCTCTTCTTCGACCGCGAACTCGGTCAGCTCCGAGCGCTTCATGAGGTCGATGATCTGTTTGATTTGTTTTAGGTCCAAAAGGCGCCTTGGTTGAGTTGAAGCAGTCTGAAAACGTTAGTGGCTATTTCAGGTAGACCGTTCAAAAGAAAAGGGACGACTCACGCAATCTTTGAATTTTTCCGAAATGAGGGAAAATTGCGTTTTGGATCGAAAATCGGCCAGAAACATGGAAAATGGACCAAAATTGGGCCTAAAGTGGGTAAATGCACCGCAGGCGGCTTAGCATTGGGAAACGAATATGCAGCTCCGAGGGTCTTCGAATACGGCCTCGGTTTTGAGATATTAGAGCGATTTCGGGGCGAATCGGACCATTTCTGACTTAAATCGGCGCAATGCCCGGGGGTAAGGATCGGACCGGAGACGTTTCGGGTGACTTGCGATCAGTCGGGATGGACAACAGATTGCCGACCGGTGCAATCCGGATGACGGGGCGTTGGACCGGCTGAGTGGACTGGCGACCTAGTCCACGGGACCTGGGCGAGGGGGAGGATCGCAAATCCAACCTTACTTGATTTATCGGGTTCGGTGGGCGCGGTGGAAAAGGGGTGGATATCCTGAGGGTGGGCTGGGCCGGCGGCTCCCCCATCGTCGAAAATAGGCCCGTGTAGCGGGCCGGGTTTTCTATTGGCTGGATCGGGGGTCGCGATCCCTTGATCAGGTTTTCTCAAATCGGAGCCAAGTTAAACAAGCAGCAAGGGCTGGCGGTTAGGGGTATTCGACGATTGAGGCCACGGGAGGGCGAACGTGAGGACTGCGTCCAATGGATATTGTCTCGGTTTGGAGGCAGGGTGCCGATCCGCCTGGCTGGGCGGCGCCGTTGCAGTGACGGCCGAGTTTCGCTGATCGTTTGTTGGTTCGACCGATTCCCGCCCGTGCGTTTTTTATGCGGTAAGGTTGTTCTCCTTTTTTGATCCATTGCGTGGGTGAACCAAAAGGCCCCGAGGCCGCCCTTTGGTGGTCTGGTGGTGAGATGTCGACGACATATGGGCAAGTTGCCGATAACCGGCCCCAAGCAATGTCCAGCCATGAAAGGACTGCATGCCTTGGTTACCATGTTGCATTGGGGTCGTCCTGGTGCTCGGCAGCAGAAGACCCGCCCTTCTGTAGGCCTCCGTCAATTTCCAGAAAAGTTAGGGGCAGTGCCGAAGGGGCGCCGTAGCGTCCGAGGAGTGGGTAGTTCGGTTAGCAGACGGACGGTTGCCTCCCTGGTGGGAATGTTGCGGTAGAGTCCGACGGTACGGTCCGCCGTGGAAATATTGATCCACGACGAAACTCTCTGGGTAGGCAACCGGAGCCAAGGGAGGCTAGGCGGAGCGGGCCAGCGCTCTGGGCAAACAACGCGGAATTCGATCAGGTCCGATTGGGTCCGGCTGAAACAAACCAGATTGAAGGTCACTTAGGCGAAGCAGAGCAGCTCACAAACTAACGCAGGGATTCGCTGCCCGGAAGGGCAGCTGTCGGAGTGATCGTTTCGGTGGGGCGGGTCTATCCTGAGAAAGGTTGTTCGGCCCAAGCCCAGATAGGGTCTGACCGGAACCAACGGTCTCCACTCTGCTCACGCCGGTTAGGGGGTCATGGCGAACCCCTTGAGGGGCAGTTGTGTCCGTCAAGTTCAGCAAAAGGGGATCGGTTGATGGTTTGGTGAGATTAAAAATGATGGGGAGGGTTTGAGGGAGGGGGCGAAGCCTCCTCCCTTTCTTGGATTGAGGGGAGGGTGGCAGGGAGGCGGTCAGCCTCCCGCCGGTTTCAGGCGGCTTTGGGTTGAGGGACGGCGTTGCGTTTGGTTTGAGGTGCGCGCGGAGCAGTTCCATGTCGAGGTAGCGGTGCTCGTCGACCCATTCCTCGTGGATTTCGACGGCGAGCGCGCGCACCAGCCGCAAGCAGCTCGGCTCGTCAGGGAAGATGCGCACGAGCAGGGTGCGGCGTTTGATCTCCTGGTTGAGCCGTTCGAGCATGTTCGTGGATTTGAGGTGCTTGTGGTGCTCGCGGGGCAGCCGGTAGAAGGCGAAGGTCTCGTCGATGTTCGCTTCGACCCAAGCGCAGAGTTTCGGGTGCGGCTCCTGCCAGCGGGCGAGCCAGGCGGCGAGATCGCGGCGCGCTTCCTCGGCGGTGTGGCGGTCGTACGGGTCGCCCCGTATCGCGCTACACCGCCCCGAGAAATCTCCCGATGACCGAGCGACATGATTTCCGCAAATACGGTCGAAGTGGCCATTCGGGCATCCTAGCCGGACTGGCCAGGCGCCGCCCAAATGTCGTTTGCCTCCAAAATGCGTCACACCCCTGCAATTGCTCACCACACTCACAGCAGGTAAGTTATAGAACTTTTCTCCGCTGTTACCCGGACGCTCGTGCCACATCACACCAAACGCGGATCGTTGGAACCGGGGAGGAGCAGCGGCAGGCGCGCCCAAAGTGGGGGAGGGGTGACGGGGGCTGGGGTGGGGTGCTCGGGCACCAGCGGCTAGCTCATAGGGTGCGGGAGGAGCGCATCCATTTCTGGGGTGCGTGGCAGGTTGCGCGTCGCTCTCCTACCATAGGGTCGAGCGTCAATGCAGCATGCGCGGCGTTACACAGAAGGATCCCAACAGGGGGCAAGTTGGACAAGGGACGGCATCAGGGCCGGGGGACCTGATCGGAAGAC